>NZ_JBICSQ010000070.1:0-45146 GCF_043197175.1 Amycolatopsis sp. NPDC049252 | reverse complement strand
CCCAGCATACCCCTGGTTGAACCCTCAATCAGGGGTTGCCGGTTACGGCTTCACCAGGCGTCGGCCAGCAGGTCGCGGGTCTCGCCCAGCAGCTGCGGGAGCACCTTCGTCTGGCCGATGATCGGCATGAAGTTCGCGTCGCCGCCCCAGCGCGGGACCAGGTGCTGGTGCAGGTGCGCGGCGATGCCGGCCCCGGCGATGACCCCCTGGTTGAGCCCGATGTTGAACCCGTGCGCGCCCGACACCTCACGGATCACCTTCATCGCGTGCTGGGTGAACTCCGCGACCTCGCGTGTCTCGGCAGGCGTCAGCTCGGTGTAGTCCGCGACGTGCCGGTAGGGCACCACCATCAGGTGCCCGGGGTTGTACGGGTACAGGTTCAGCACGGCGTACACCGCGTCGCCACGCGCGACGATCAGGCCGGTCTTGTCGTCGAGCGACGGGATCCGGCAGAACGGGCAGCCGGGCTCCTCGTCGCCGTCCGGCTTGTCCTGGCCCTTGATGTAGGCCATCCGGTGCGGGGTCCAGAGGCGCTGGAACGCGTCCTGGACCCCGACGCCCTGCTGCTCGACGAACTCGGGACCCTCACTCACCGAACGACCGTCTCCAGCGCTTCGGCCGACGGCGAGGCGTTTTCGCGCCGCTCGATCCAGCCGGCGATGGCGGCGACGGCGTCGGCCACCGGCACCCCGTTGATCTGCCCGCCGTCGCGGAAGCGGAACGACACCGCGCCCGCCTCGACGTCCTTCGCGCCGGCCAGCAGCATGAAGGGCACCTTCTGCGTGGTGTGCGTGCGGATCTTCTTCTGCATCCGGTCGTCGCTCGCGTCGACCTCGGCACGGATCCCCTTGGCGCGCAACGCCTTCTCGACGTCGCGCAAGAAGCCGACCTGGTCGGCGGTGATCGGGATGCCGACCACCTGCACCGGAGCGAGCCACGCCGGGAACGCGCCCGCGTAGTGCTCGGTCAGCACGCCGAAGAACCGCTCGATCGAGCCGAACAACGCACGGTGGATCATCACCGGCGTCTGCCGGGTGCCGTCCGGCGCGGTGTACTCCAGCTCGAACCGCTTGTTCTGGTTGAAGTCCAGCTGGATGGTCGACATCTGCCAGGTGCGGCCGATCGCGTCCTTGGCCTGCACCGAGATCTTCGGCCCGTAGAAGGCCGCGCCGCCCGGGTCCGGGACCAGCTCGAGGCCGGAGTCGACGGCGGCCTGCCGCAGCGTCTCGGTGGCCTCCTCCCACTCCCAGTCCTCGCCGATGAACTTGTCGGAGTCGCCGCGGGTGGACAGCTCGAGGTAGAAGTCGGAAAGGCCGTAGTCGGCCAGCAGGTCCAGCACGAACTTCAGCAGCGACCGGAGCTCGCCCGGCATCTGCTCCTTGGTGCAGTAGATGTGCGAGTCGTCCATCGTCAGGCCGCGCACGCGGGTGAGGCCGTGCACCACGCCCGACTTCTCGTAGCGGTAGACCGTGCCGAACTCGAACAGCCGCAGCGGCAGCTCGCGGTAGGACCGCCCGCGCGAGCGGAAGATCAGGTTGTGCATCGGGCAGTTCATGGCCTTGAGGTAGTAGTTCTCCTCGTCGAACTGCACCGGCGGGAACATGGTGTCCGCGTAGTAGGGCAGGTGGCCGGAGGTGTGGAACAGCTCGCCCTTGCTGATGTGCGGGGTGTTCACGAACTCGTAGCCGGCCTCCTCGTGGCGGCGGCGCGAGTAGTTCTCCAGCTCCCGGCGGATGATGCCGCCCTTGGGGTGGAACACCGGCAGGCCGGAGCCGATCTCCTCGGGGAAGGAGAACAGGTCCAGCTCGGCGCCGAGCTTGCGGTGGTCGCGGCGCTCGGCCTCGGCGATGCGCTCCAGGTAGGCGTCCTGCGCCTCGGCCGACTCCCACGCCGTGCCGTAGATCCGCTGCAGCTGCGGGTTCTTCTCGCTCCCCCGCCAGTACGCGGCGGCGACGCGGGTCAGCTTGAACGCGGGGATGAACTTGGTGGTCGGCACGTGCGGACCACGGCAGAGGTCACTCCAGACACGTTCCTTGGTACGCGGGTCGAGATTGTCGTAGATGGTGAGCTCGCCCTCGCCCACCTCCATCACCTCGGCGGTGTCCACTTCGGACTTGAGGTCGACCAGCTCCAGCTTGAACGGCTCGTCGGCCAGTTCCTTCTTCGCCTCGTCCACGGAGTCGAAAACGCGCCGCGAGAACTGCTGGGCGCCCTTCACGATCTGCTTCATGCGCTTTTCGAGCGCCTGCAGGTCTTCCGGGGTGAACGGGGTGTCGACGGCGAAGTCGTAGTAGAAACCGTCCTTCACCGGCGGGCCGATACCCAGCTTGGCGTCCGGGAACTGCTGCTGCACGGCCTGGGCGAGCACGTGCGCCGCCGAGTGGCGGATGACGCTGCGCCCGTCGTCGGTGTTCGCGGCGACCGGCTCGACCTCGGTGTCCGTTTCCGGCGCCCAGGCGAGGTCGCGCAGCTTGCCCTCGGCGTCGCGCACGACGACGATCGTGTCCGCGCCCTTGGTCGGCAGGCCGGCTTCGCGGACCGCCGCGCCCGCCGTAGTGCCCGCCGGTACCACCACGCGGGAGGCGGCCACGGGGGAAACGGGGGACGGCTGCGACACGATCGGCTCCTCGGACTGCAGTGACAAAGATGACGCCGTCGATGCTAGTCGGCGGCCGGTTCGCGCCTCACACGCGTCCGGGAATGCCGGACGGGCCGCCTCCACACCGGAGACGGCCCGCCCGATCGGGGTAGTCAGTTCAGCGGGATTTCGTCACAGGGTCTCGACGACCTGCTCGAAGTCCAGCCGCGGCAACCGGTCGAACCACGGGTTCTCCCCCGGCTTGCCGACGTTCACGACGACCAGCGAGCGCAGCGGTTTGCCGTCGAAGAACTCCTGGTCGACACCGGCGGCGTCGAACCCGGTCATCGGGCCGGCGGCCAGCCCGGCGGCGCGGACGCCGATGATGAAGTAGCCCACCTGCAGCAGCGAGTTCAGCTTGGCGAACTCGACGCGGCCGTCCTCGTCCGAGAAGTTGTCCTTCGCGCTGGGGGCGTGCGGGAAGACCTGCGGCAGGTTTTCGTGGAAGTCGACGTCGGCGGCCAGGACGACGGTCAGCGGGGCGGCTTCGGTCTTGGCCCGGTTGCCCGGGGCCATATGCGGGAGCAGGCGGGCCTTCGCCTCGGCGGTGCGGAGCACCAGCGCGCGCAGCGGCTGGGTGTTCATCGACGTCGGGGCCCACTTGACGAGGTCGTAGATCGCGCGGACCTGCTCCTCGGTCACCGGCTCGGAGCTGAAACTGTTGGCGGTGCGCGCCTCGCGGAACAGCAGGTTCTGGACGTCCGCGGGGAGCTGGAGTGCCTCGGTCTGCTCGGCAAAGGTGGTCATGGGGCGGGATTCCTTCCGTGGGTCGGTCTCCCCGTCCAACATGCTTGAGCATTGAACTATTTCGCTCTCAACCACCTGTCGCCGGTGAAGTGGATCACAGGCCTCCGGAAACGGGCACGGCCGCCGACCCCCCGCGGTGGGGGTCGGCGGCCGTGGCGCGGAACGCGCGGTGAAGAAGCCGGACGGGTCAGTAGGCGCCCTGACCGCCCATCACCGCGCGGAAGGTCTTCCAGAGGATCACCAGGTCCAGCGCGAGGGACCAGTCCTCCACGTAGCGCAGGTCGAGCCGGATGCTCTCGGCCCAGGTGAGGTCGCTGCGGCCACTGACCTGCCAGAGCCCGGTCAGGCCCGGCTTCACCAGCAGGCGGCGCCGCGCGTCCGGCGCGTACTGCGCGGTCTCCTCCGGCAACGGCGGCCGGGGGCCGACGAGCGACATCTTCCCGGAGACGACGTTGAACAGCTGCGGCAGCTCGTCGAGCGAATACCGGCGCAGCAAACCACCCACACGGGTGATACGCGGATCCCGCTTCATCTTGAACAGCGGACCGGCACCCTCGTTCTCCGCCTCGAGGTTCTTGCGGATCTCGTCGGCGTTCGTGACCATCGTCCGGAACTTCAGCATGGTGAAGACGGCGCCGTCGCGGCCGACGCGGCGCTGGCGGTAGATCACCGGGCCGCGGTCGTTCAGCTTGATCGCGAGCGCGATCACCAGCAGCAGCGGGGACATCATCGTGAGCAGGAACGCCGAGCCGGCGCGGTCCACGATCTCCTTCACCACACGGCGCCCGCCCGTGAACATCGGCGCGGTGACCCGCAGCAGCGGCATCCCCAGCACCCCGGTGACGTTCAGCCGGGGGCCGGCGACCTCCATCAGCACGGGGGCCACGACCATCTCGGCGCCGGTGCCCTCCATGTCCCAGGCCACGCGCTGCAGGCGCTTCGGGCTCCAGTACTGGTCCGCGGTGATCGCGACGACGCGGTAACCGCCGCGGCGCACGTGCCGGGAAAGCTCCTCCAGCCTCCCGACCACCGGGACACCGTCGATCTCGCCGCTGTCGCGGTCGGCGCCGTGGCCGGTGAACGTGCAGGCCGCCTCGACCCGCCAGCCCACGTGCGCCTCGGACCGGGTGCGGGCGATCAGGTCGGCGACGGTCTCCGGGCTGCCGGCCGCCATCACCGGCAGCAGGCAGAGTCCCTTGGCGCGCTTGCGGTGCAGCACCTGGCGCAGCAGGTAGCGCTGCGGGAAGGCGACGAGGGCGATCGCCGGGACGACGATGAACACCCAGACCTGGACCTCGAGCGCGCCGAACAGCAGCCCGCCCAGCGCCACGAGGACGGCGGCGGTGATGAAGCCGCGGCCGAGGGTGCGGTACTCCTCCGCGCCTTCACCGAGCACGCGCGGGCTCCACGCCCGGCTGACCGGGAGCGAGACGAACACCGCGAGGATGGTGCCGAAGGCGTGCATGTCGTGCGGAGCCACGCGGTCGATGACGAACGCGCTGATCGCGATCACCAGCAGCGTGACGAACACGTCGCTGCCGATGACCCAGGCTCTGTATCTGGCCTCCCAGGCCGCCGGCAACGCCTTCGGGGACGGAGTGCCGGCCGGTTCGGCGGCCGGGCTCTCGTCCCGCTTGGCGGGTCGCGGGATGGCTTGGAGGTCGATGTGCGGCGGTGGCTGCGCCACCGTGTACGAAGGCCGCACCGACTCTTCCATCAGACCTCCCGGAAACAGGAATCGGAGTTGTCACCGCGGGCACACTGCGTCACCGAGAGTGATTTCGGAGAGTGATCGCAAACTCGGTTGTCGCGCTGGGGCCGCGGAAGCTTCACAAGGCAAGGTATCGGCGACTCTCTCAGCATCGTTACAAGGATTTCCAGCCACATGCTGCGCGTCTTCCCCGCCAGAAAATGGCCGCAAGATAACAAGATGATGACGATGCGTAATAGCGCGTATCCCTCGAAAAACTACGCAATGTAGCCATAAATCGCGATACCCGCACCCGGGTGGACGCCACCTGTCCGAACGGCCGAACGGCCGCCGCGATCTACTGTGGACACTTCTCGAGGCCGGCGGTCCATTGTGGATCGAACCGGTCCGCGACGAGTGCCAGGTGACACGCGGGGTGATCAAGTGGTGACGTTCGCCGCCAAGCCGTCACACGTGCCGTTTTCCGTCACACGATCACCCTGCGCGAGCGGACCACGGACCCGCGGCCGCCGGGCCCGCGATGTGCCGGCCACGCACCGTGACCGTCCGCTCACGACGAGGCGGACCGGCCCGATCGCGCCGCCGTCGCGTGCCGAGGATCACACCGCCACCTCACAGACGTCCGAGTTCGACAGAAACCCACCGGCACGGCGGTTTCCGGAAGAAGATCCACCGGACCCGGGTACCCCCGGATCCGAAGCTCTGTTGACAGCCATACGGCGGCCGCGAAGTGACAGTTCACTCCGGATCGCACGACTACCCGCGCGGGGGATGATCGCCTTGATCGCGCGTGCCGAAGCCGCCCGCGAAAAGTGACCACACGCTGGGGGTCCGGGGGCTCGCCCCGGCGGGGGCGTGGGGGCTCGGCCCCCACGGGACACAACGAAAGAGCCCTGCTTGCGTAGTCCGCAAGCAGGGCTCTACCCGATTGAGTTCGTGGGCGATACTGGGATCGAACCAGTGACCTCTTCGGTGTGAACGAAGCGCTCTCCCCCTGAGCTAATCGCCCGCTCGGGATGTCGTGATGACTGTACCGCACTACTTCGGAACGCCTGCAAACGGGTGGTCCTGAGCGACCACACTCCGCTTACCGGCGAGTACGGAACGAACAACCCCGAGCTAGCCGGGGTTGCGGGGCCCGGGGGCCGCCCGACACGACGTTCGACATCCGTGCGACGGTGCTACCACGCGGCGATCAAACCGCGCAGTATGGACGGGTGAACCCTCGCGGGCGCGTCCGTCGTGCTGCGCGCCGCGGGGTGAACACGGGCGGCCGACGGGGGCCGATGAGCCCGGACGGGTGATCTGCGGCGCACCCGCGACGGATTCGGCCTCCCGATGCGTCCCAGTGGTGACGCCCTCGGCCAGGCCGGGCCGGGAAGGGAGACGAGGGGTAGGACGATGCGCAACGATCACGTGACGCTCCGCTCGACGGCGGTCTTCGACCTGCTGGCGCCGCGGACGCCCGCGGTTCCGGTGAAGGTGGAGCTGCGCTACGACACACGCGACCCTTACGCGGTCGTCGCCGCCTTCCGCACGGGCCGGGCCGGCTGGGTCGAATGGGTGTACGCACGCGACCTCCTCGCGGACGGCCTGCTGGCCGACGCGGGCGACGGCGACGTCCGCATCCGCCCGTCCGTCGAGGACCCCGAATCGGTGCTCATCGAGCTGAACTCGCCGTCCGGGCACGCCATGTTCGAGGCGTCCGCCCAGGAGCTGGCCGACTTCCTCGACCGCACCTACGACGTCGTGCTGCCGGGCAACGAGCACCTGTGGGTCGACGTCGACGACGCGCTCACCCACCTCATCCCGCACGATCTGGCCTGATCACGGGCCCGCAACGGCCAAGTGACACCCCGGTGTCACAGCCGTTTCCGGGGTCCGATATGGTTTTTCCACACCACGGCGACGGGGTGAGGCACCGGGCCACGGCCCACAGCCTCCCGAACCGGAGCTGAGGAGTGCGGATGTAGCGCAGCTGGTAGCGCATCACCTTGCCAAGGTGAGGGTCGCGGGTTCGAATCCCGTCATCCGCTCGGTAGGCTCTCGAGGCCTGGCACGGTGGAGTGGCCGAGAGGCGAGGCAACGGCCTGCAAAGCCGTGTACACGGGTTCGAATCCCGTCTCCACCTCGCGCGATTAGCTCAGCGGGAGAGCGCTTCCCTGACACGGAAGAGGTCACTGGTTCAATCCCAGTATCGCGCACCACGTGTTTTCGCAGGTCAGAAGCCCTGTCCCTCCCCGGAGGGGCAGGGCTTCAGTCGTCAGATGGCGACGAAATGGCGACGGCACCCAGCGCCTGGATGGCCCGCCCGGATCGCAGGTGCGGGAACCAGGACACCAGCTTGGCCCGCTCCCCCGGGTATAGGGACGCCAGCGATCGCAGCCAGCGCTCCTCCAGGGCATCCAGGATCTGATTCACCATCGCCGGCGTCACGTGGTCGTAGACGCGAGCGATGCCCTTCATCTTCTGTCCCAGCCGCGCCCGCCGCGCGACCTCCGGGATCCCGTCCTCGGTCAGCCACGTGGCATGCGTGTGACGCCCCTCGTGGAACGTGAACGTCGGCAGGATCGGCGGACGCCGCTCCCCCGCCCCGGACTCATCCAGATCGACCCCGTCCCACGCCGGCCGCCAGAACCGGATCCGGAAGTTCGACCGCCGCCAGGGATGCCCCTCCGGGGTGGACAGCACGAACGGATCCCGATGGCTGTCCATCAGCTCCTCATACAGCACCGCGATCCCTGGCGGCAACGCCACGAACCGAGTCCCCGCAGGGGTTTTCGTCCGCCCCTTCTTCGGCCGGGAATTCCCGCGCCGCGTTGGCGGACGCTGACGGCCATCCGAGTGATGATCATCACCCTTCCGGCCTCCTTTGTAGACCTTCCCACCGATCTCCTTCAGCGGCGACCGGATCTCGATGCCACGGCGCTCGGAGTCGTACTCGTGCCGCTGCTGCCCGACAAGTTCACCCCAACGGGCTCCCGTGTAGACATCCATCAAGCACAGCACAAACCCGGACATCCCCAGTCCCAGTTCGTAGAGCCGCATCGCGGCCCTCAGAGCCTGGGCAGGCGTGGCCACGAGGCGCTCCGCGTCGAACTCGCCGTTGGTCACCCGGACGCCGTTGCACGGGTTGGCCGGAATCATCCGGGCCCGGACGGCGCCATTGAGGATCGTCGAGAAGAGCGCGAAATACGACGACACCGATGACTCAGCGAACTCGTCGTGCAGCTCCGAGAGCCACCGCTCGATCTCGACGTAACCGTTGAAGATCGCGATCAGCGGCCATGCTCGCCACTGTGGGAGCAGCTGGTTGTCGAGGAACGAGCGGTACTTCGCGACCGTGTTCAGCTCCAGCCGGGGCGACACCGCCTCGAGCCACTCCTCGGCGAAGTCCTCGAACTTCGTCTCGCCATCGCGCGGGTCCAGCCACAGGTTCCGCCGGATCAGCGCCTCCTGCTCCAAGCCCCAGTCCTTGGCGGCCTTCTCCGTGGGAAATCCCGACTTGCTCCCCCACGTCCCATCAGGACGTTTGTACCGGGCACGCCATTCGCGTGTCCCGGGCGCTTCTTGACCGTAGGCCATCTTGACTCCTCTTCTCTGTTACTCCGTCCGCATCACGCGGCGCGGAAGTCCTGGGCAAGGTCCTCAACGCACACCCGCCGCCGTGGCGGCTTCACCGGAGTGGCACCGAGCCTCACGATCTCGGCGACATCGCTCCGAGTGAAGCGGTAGTGCTTCCCGAACCGGCGGTGCGGCAGCACGCCGGCGGCAGCCTGGTCCTTCAAGGTCCTGGGCGACAGCTGCAGCAACTCCCCCACCTCTTCCGCGGTCAGCAGCACGTTCGGGTCCTCCGGCGGCGCCGGCGCGGTCGCACGGACAGCAGCCGCGAGCTCTCGTACCGCGGCAGCAACTGCACAGTCGTGGGCGTCGTCCTGGACGCATTCGGTTTCCATCACGTACTCCTCCGTTTTCTCGTTTACTTTCAGAGGCGGGCTCAGGGAAGTGTTCGCCACAGCACATGGCCATCCATGTCCACGAACTCACCAGCAGTCAATAGAAATTCCAAAGAAACTCAAAGAACCTCGTCAACGCAGATACCGCCACAGCCAGACGATTTCGGGGACGCTACTATTCAACCGACCCCGAAAGTGAAACCGCCAACGAGAAGGGCAGACGCAGATGGCCAGGAAGGTCACCATCGAGATATCCGACGACACGGACGGCAGCCGCGCCGACCAAACCGTCCCCTTCGGACTCGACGGCGTTTCGTATGAGATCGACCTCTCCAACGCAAACGCCAACACCTTGCGCGCAGCACTGACTCCGTTCGTGTCAGCGGCCCGACGCACCGGCGGACGTCGCATCAAGGTCGCCGTCGGCCAGACAACCGACGACACGAAGTCTGAACCCCGGCCGATCGACGAATACACGGCAGCTCACGATATTCGTTCGTGGGCCCGCGACCGCGGTTACGAAGTAAGCAGTCGAGGACGAATCCCAGAGTCAATCGTCGCCGCGTACGCTGCATCTCGCGATACCGATGACACGAAGTCCGCCCGGAAACCTCGCACTCGACCAAAGTCCACACAGGGATCGAAACGCAGCAAATGAAGTAACACAGAGCTAGAACCAACTATCTCCTCCAAGATGGGGCGGTCCAGTGCCGCGGGTAGCGCCACCCACGCCTCTAACTCCGGCACTCTGCCCTCCAGGAGACAAGGTGTAGCCGAGTTTGCTGAAGGCCTTCAATCCGTCTTCGACGACTTCTACTGGGAATTCGTCTCATCCAGAGGCCCGCCGCCCATAAACGCACGCACTCAAGTTCGCCGCCGACCTACAGGTCGAGTTATCGAGACCACGCCTGCTTGGCACGAGCGTGCTGGGCCATCACGCGTGCGCCGGACATGCGCATCTGGGCGAATGGCTCGCTCACCCCGTAGGCGGCGGCGATCTGGGCATTGGTCCTGTCGTCGAACGCGGCGCGCTTCGCGGCCTCATCCGGGATCAGCAGCTGCCCCGAGAGGAACTTGGCCTCCTTCTCTTTCACGAGATCGAAGCGCCGGCAGCCGTCCTCGGTCGTCAACACCTCGGTGAACGCGTGCTCGAGCAGATGATGCGCCAGCTCGTGAGCCAGGCTGGCACGTCGACGCGCCTCGGAGTGTGCCGTGTTCTCGATGATAATCCGGCTGCTTCCGACGGGAATGATGGCGGCTGACCAGATCTTCGAGCGCACGGACGTGTAGTGCCGGATCGCGGCGTCGGCGCGGGCACAATCGCCGAGCTCGTCGATCGGGTACACGCGGATACCGTGCTCCTCGGCGAGCAGGTACGGATCCAAGGACGCGAGTCGGGACAGCCCGAGCTCCGCTCGCTCTTCCGCGGCGACCTTCCGCATCTCTGCCTGTGTCCACCGCGCGCACATGACTCAGTCCGCCTTCGCCTGCCGGTCGGCGTTGAAGCGGCGCACCGCCGAGCCGATCAGCTGCTCCAAGTGCTCGACGTCCTCCGGCTGCAGGTCCGGACGAGCCCGCAGCAAGGGCGCCAGCTCGGCCACCAAGTCAGGCGGCTCCGAGGTGCGCCTCTCCAGCTCAGCGTCATCGATCATGAACTTCTCGGCCGGCACGTCGAGCCACCGCACCATCGCGGCGAACGCGTCGACGTCCGGATTCTTCCCGTTCGCCAGCCTCGACATCGTCGACGGGCTGACATCGAGCAGCTTGGCCAGCTGACGCCACGACAACTCCCGGGCCTCCCGGGCCGCGTCCAGCGCCCCATGTAGAGCGATCACATCGATGCTCGCGTTGGCCACTCAGGCTCCTATTCCTGCTGATCGGCTTCGTCTGTCGTTCATTGTTCGACAAGTCGAGCACTCATGCTACCCTTTGATCACCAGTGTTCGACATGTCGAACACTGCGTGACTATAGGTACACCTAACCCTCGAAGGTGTGCGCCAGGCCCCAACGCAAGGAGAACGTCATGTCCACGACCAGTGAGCGTCATGCTCCCGGCCACCACGATCGGCCCCCGATCCGGATCTCCGTCACCGTCAATGACGACCGGGTGATCCTCTCCGAGCACCAGCTCAGCGGCGCGCAGATCAAGGCCGCAGCGGTCAAGCAGGGCGCTGACCTGCAGATCGGCTTCCAGCTGTCGGTCAAGCGCGGTCACCGCTTCCACGTCGTCGACGACGACGAGGTGATCACGGTCCACGAGCACGACGAGTTCGTCGCCGTCGCCGCGGACGACAACTCGTGACGACCCTGACCACCGAGGTCGAGGCCGCCGTCGTGGCCGTCCGGGCCCACTTCGCCGGGAAACCGGTCGAGGTCGTCCCGGACGGCGCCGGCGGCACCACCCTCGTCGTCGATGACGTCGACCTCGGCGACCACTACACGCCTCGCACCAGCTGGCTCGGCTTCCACATCAGCTCGGCCTATCCCCAAGCCGACGTCTACCCGCACTACATCGCGCGGGTCAGCCGCGTGGACGGCCAGGCCCATGGCCAAGCTGTCCAGCCGGTCGACTGGAACGGCCGGGCGGCCCTGCAGCTTTCGCGCCGCTCCCCCACCGCCAAGCCGCGCCTCGACAACGCTGCGCTCAAGGCCGAGAAGGTGATCTCGTGGTTCACCAAGGCGTGAATCCGCCCGCGCCGGGTTGGAGCCTCACCGCTCCACCCCGGCTCTGGGCAGACCTCACCCAGCACCTGTTCCGCGACGACGGTGACGAGCACGGCGCCGTCATCCTCGCCGGGCATGCGACGGCCCCCGCGGGCACCGCCTGCTCGCCCGCGAGCTCCTGCTCGCCGAAGACGGCGTCGACTACGTCGCGGGCACCACCGGCTACTGTGCCCTCCGGCCCGAGTTCGTGCGGGACGCGGCCTTGCGCGCCCGTAGCGAGCAGCTCGCGTACCTCGCGGTTCACAACCACTTCGGCACCACGTCAGTCAGCTTCTCCCCCATCGACTTCGAGAGCCACGAACGCGGCTATCCCGCCTTGCGCAAGATCACCAAACAAGTCGTCGGCGGCCTGGTGTTCACCCCCCAGGCTGCAGCCGGAGATCTGTGGCTTCCCGCCGGCACCCGCGCCACGCTCGCCGAGGTCCTCATCCCGGGCGGAAACCTCGTCCGCCTCACCCCTGCGCCCGGCCCTGCCGAGATCAGCGACGCCCGACACGACCGCCAGGCCCGCTTGTTCGGTGACCGGGGGCAGCAGGCGTTCACGCGGATGCGGGTCGCCGTCGTCGGTCTCGGCGGCGTCGGCTCGATCGTCACCGAGCTACTCGCACGGCTCGGCGTCGGGCAGCTCGTCCTCATCGACGCCGACACCGTCGCCGACACCAACCTGCCGCGACTCGTCGCCGCGGAACTGGATGACGTCGACGCGCGCAAGACAGAACTCGCCGTTCGCAACGCCCGCCGCGCCAACCCCGGCATCGACCTCACCGTGCTCGACGAGGACGTGCAGCACCCGAAGGCCCGGCAGGCCATCGCGACTTGCGACTGGATCTTCCTCGCGGCCGATACCAACGCCGCCCGGCACTGGGCCGACCGGACCGTCCACCAGTACCTGATCCCGGCCACCCAAGCCGGCGTGAAGATCCCCGTCGACGAGACCGGCGCGATCGGCCGGATCCACGTCGCGGTCCGCCAGTTGATCCCCGGCAACGGCTGCATGTGGTGCAATAAGTTGATCAACCCGACCGAGCTCGCTTTGGACATGCTGCCGGACCGCGTCCGCCAACAGGCGCGCTACGTCGACGATGTCCCCGCGCCCAGCGTCATCGCGCTCAACTGCGTCGCAGCGGGCGAAGCCGTCAATCACTTCATGCTCGCCGTCACCAACCTCCACAGCACCAACGAAGAACACTCTCTCCTACGATTCCCACGCAGCGGCCAGGACATAGCCCAGCAGGCACGACGCGACCCGAGCTGCCACACGTGCTCTCACCAAGGGATTCTGGGCCTGGGCGCCAGGGCGTAGCGGGCAGCTCGGTCTTAGTACTCGATCACCAGGCGCGCCGGGACACGGTTGGCCAAGACCTCTTCGAACGCGTCGTTGATCTCCTCCAGCTTCCGGGTCTCCGCCGTCACCGTCGTGCGGCCGGCCGCGTGCAGGGCGAACACCTCCGCCAGGTCCTTGCGGGTGCCCACGATCGAGCCGATCACCGAGATGCCCTTGATCACCGCCTCGAAGATCGGAATTGGCAGGACCCCTCCCGCCGGGATGCCGACGCACACCAGCCGGCCACCGCGTCGCAGGGAGCCCAGCGCCTGCTCGAACGCGCTCGGCGCCGCCGCCAGCACGATCGCGACGTCGGCGCCGCCCCGGGCCTGGATGGCTGCCACCGGGTCCTCGGACTTCGCGTTGACCACCTCGTCGGCGTCGAGCTCGCGTGCCAGGTTCAGCTTCGCCGGCTCGATGTCGACCGCCGTGACGAAACCGCCGGCGATGCGCGCGTACTGGATCGCGAGGTGCCCGAGACCACCGACGCCGAAGACCGCGACGCGGTCCGCCGGGCGGACGTTCCCGACCTTGACTGCCTTGTACGTGGTCACGCCCGCGCACGTCAGCGGCGAAGCCTCGAGTGGTGAGACACCCTCGGGCACCGGCACCGCGTAATGCGCGTCGGCGACGGCGAATTCCGCGTAGCCGCCGTCGATCGAGTAGCCCGTGTTCTGCTGCGACTCGCACAGCGTTTCCCAGCCGGAGACGCAGAACCCGCACTCACCACAGGCCGAGCCGAGCCACGGCAGCGCGACCCGCTGCCCGATCCGGCTCTCGGGCACGCCCACGCCGACCCGCTCGACGATCCCGACGCCCTCGTGGCCCGGGATCAGCGGCAGCGACGGCTTGACCGGCCAATCGCCACGGGCAGCGTGGATGTCCGTGTGGCAGATCCCGCAGGTCTCCAGCCGCACCAGCAGCTGACGCGGGGCGGGTTCCGGGATCGGCACCTCCCGCAGTTCCAGCGGGGACGAGAAATCGGTCACGACGGCTGCCTTCATGATCACTCCTTCGAGGACGGTGGGATCGAGGATCCCGGCCGCCTCGGCACATCGGCTGCGGTCACCGGTCACGAGCCGGCGGGACTTTGGTCACCCCGCCGGGGACGGCTCACGTGGAGCCATTCTTATTTCCACCGGGCCAGGCGGAAACGGTCCAGCACGAAGACCGCGCAGCGGTAGGCCAGCCACAGGAGGAACCCTACGGCCGCCCAGCCGCCTGCCGCGATCGCAGTCGCGTCGACGGCCGCCGCGAGCGGGGTGAGGGGGCGCTCGGCCGGAGCTCCCGTGGCGTCCAGCCAGACCGGCACCTCGTTGCCCGCCACCGTTCCCGCCGGGGCGTCCACGTCGCCGGTGTGCCGCCGGCCGTTTCGTGTCACCCAGGTCGCCCTCGCCGGCCCGGGCTCCCCCGCCGTGCCGCTGCGGCCGACCGTGCCGGGCGAGGGACCGTCTGCCAGCAGCACCGCCGTCGTCGCGTAGCGGGACGCGGTCTGCTCGACCGAACGGGCGGATTCGACCACGTGGATGCCGGCTCCGAGCAGGATCGCCCCCGCCGCCGCGGCCAGCGACAGCAGGAGAAGCAGGAGCAGCAAGGCGACCTGGATCCGGTCCGATGGCCGGGCCACGGTGTTGCGTCTCGGCAGCAGCGTGTGCCGCAGTCTGGTGAAGAGAATGGACATCGCTCTCGCCTTCCCTGGTCGCCCCGGGCGTGGGGTGCATCCAGGATCGGCGATGCGGGCGACCGCGCTGGAGAGCACTGGGTACCGCGGGTGCGAGGCACTCGGTCCCCAGGGTTCACGGCTTGCGCAGAACCCCTTCCACCGCCCGGCGCGGTCCTGCCGGGTCGACGTCGGTGCTGTAGCCGACCCGCATGAGAACCTGCGGGAACCCGCTCAGCACCAGGTCCACGCACAGCGCTGACCGGACCGGTTCGAGGTGCAACGGCTGCGTGAGCACCGCTGCCGCCAGACGAGGTCGACCGCGGTCAGCCAGGCCCGTTCCATCGCGTACCCAGCCCGGATGTGATCGAGGCGCGTGTCGTCGGCGGTGACGAAGACGAACAGGGACTCCGTGGCCAGCCGCGCCTCGACGTCGGCGAGGTCGGGGACCTCGGTGGCGCTGCGGACGAGGCCCGCCCACGGGACCGAACCCGCGGACAAGCGGCTCGCGGGCAGTCCCACGCCGTGCCGATGGGCTTGCTCGCCGCGGATCGTTGATGACGCCGTCGATCTTGTCGGCGTCGAACGTGAAACCGCTGCCACCGCCGGCCGGCGCGGACATGTTGACCTCGTTACCCTCCCGATCCATCCCCTTCGCGTCCGCGCCGATTCTCCGCCGACGGCGCCGCGGTGTCCGAGGTTCCCCCGAAAAGCGTGCTCAGGCGAGCGCGCTCAGGGCGTTGCGCAGCCGCTCGCCGATCACCTGGGGCGTGCCGGGGGTGAACACGACGAGCGAGTCACCGCGGCCGGGGCGTTCCTCCATCAGCCAGCGGCCCTCGGAGGTGTCGATGAAGTTGACCGGCCGCGGACACCGCTGCCGCCGGGTGCCGGGTCCGCGCCGGCCTGCCACGTACAACGTGCCCGCTCCGGTCCTCGGCAACCCGATGATCCGCTTCATCTCCTGGAGCGGTGACAGCGGTTCGTGGCGCCCTGGCGGCTTCTGCATGACGGACCGCCGACCGTCATCGGCCGTGGCCGCCCGGCCGCTCTCGAACTCGCTCTTGCTGGTGACCAGCGGCGAGCCGGCGGCCGCGTGGGCCACCGGGATCATGTCGAGGAACGTCGGCAGCACCCGGTCGGCCCGCTGCCGCTGCAGCACCACGGTGTCTTCGCCGCTGACCCGGATCAGCGCGAAGCCCCCGCCGTTGCCGCTGCCCGAAAACGCGGAGAACTTCGCGGGGCTCCCGTCTTCGAATTCCCCGTCGAACCAGCCGTAGTACTCCACCTGCGGTTGTGAGATCGACTCGAGCAGGCCGAGCAGGTCGCGGTCCATGCCCCGCGGCCCCATCAGGCCCGCTTGGACCAGCACCGCGTCGACCTGCTGGTCGAGCGTGCGCTCGGCTGTCTCGTCCTGGAACACCGGCAGGTCGGAGAAGGTCTGGTGGGCTTCCCCGCCGCGGCGCTTGATCAGGTTGAGCAGTGCCGGGATGGCGAATCGGGTCGGCTGGTCGAGCACGTGTGATCCCCTGTGGTCATTCGCCGATGACCGGCGGAGCGGTCAGCGCGTCCGAGCCGAAGAGCTCGTTGGGGTCCTCGGCGATCAGGTATTTGCTGGTGTGCTCCTCGTCTTCGGCGCCCTTTCCGCCCTTGCCGGCGCCCTGCCCCACGCCGCCCATCCCGCCGGCGCCGGTCGCACCGGCCCGGACGCCCGTCGCGCCACCGGCGCCCCGGGGCCCGCCACCGGTCCCGGGCTCGCCGACTCCGGAGAGGGCGCCCGCGCCCGGGCCGAACCGGCCCGCGAACCCGCCGGCGTCAGCACTGCCGGCACTGCCGCCGCCCGGACCGAAGCCACCGCTGCCGGCGGCGCCGAACCCGCCACCGACAGGGCCGAACCCGCTCGCGGTGGGGTCCGGCGCGAGGTAGCCGGCCGCACTCGTCCCGTCGCCGAACCGGCCCGGCCCGGAACCGGGGAAGTCCGGTGCGGGGTGGCTCCCGCCCGGCGGCGTGCTGCCCGGCGGTGGGTAGCCCGGCGGGGTGGCGTCGAACCGCGGCGGCTCGGGCGTGGGCCGGGTGAACGAACCGGTGCCCGCGCCACCGTTCCCGAAGGAGCCACCGCCGCCACCACCACCAGCAGCGCCGCCGAAGCTTCCACCGCCCCCGCCACCGAAGTGCCCGCCCCCGCCGGGATCGGAGATGTTGTTGCCCTCCCAGGCCTGGTACTGCGGCATACCGCCGGCGTTCTGCGCACTCGCCTGGTAGTAGGCGGCGAACGCGGCGACGTTCGTCCTGCCCTGCTCGTTGTACCGGTCGATTTGGGCGTCCTTGTCGCTGAACGGGTTGATCCCGTCCACGAAGCCCGCGGAGGGCGGCTCCTTCGCGATCTCCTGCACCTTGCCCTTGACGGTGTGGAACGACTCCGCCTGGTTGTTCAGGTAGGTGTGGCTCTGCTGCAGGTTGTTCGCGGAGGAGTCGAGCCAGATGCCCAGCGGGTGGGCGCCGGCCTGTGCGGCCGACGCACCGTTGCCCTGCCAGGCGGCGTCCATCGTCTTGTTGAGGGCGTCGATCTGCTTGGCGCGGGCGGCATGCACGTCCTGGAGGGCCTTGGCCGCCGCGGAGCCCTCGTCGAGCGAGTTGGTGTTGCCCGGGCTGATCTGTTCCCAGATCGCGCGGGCGTCGATCGACTGACCACCGACGTTCGCCTCGGCGTGCCGGGCCTCCGGCCCCCCGCTGAACAGCCCGACGAGACCGCCCACCACCGCGCCGGCCACGGTCCCCACCACGGGCACGACCGACCCGGCCACGGCCCCGGCGGCGGCGCCCTTGAGTCCCTTGCCGACAGAGTTGGCTGCATTCCCCACGGTGTCCCACCCTCCTCAAGCGCTCGGTGCCACGGCTCTCAAGCCGCTCCCTTGAGATGCTGGATCATCGCTTCGGCGACCCTCTGGGCCACCACACAGGGCGTGGCCCTGTTCTTCCCCTCGCCGAGCTGGGCGGTGACGACGACGACGAGCTGATCACTCACGCCGACCCAGAGCGGGCAGTCGCCGTCGGAGCGCAAGTCCGAGACGTTGGTCGAAACGGCTGGGTAGCCCGCGATCGTGAGCGGCTCGAAATAGGCGCTGCTTGCCTTCTGTGCGTAGATGTCGGAGAGCCCGTTCTTGTTCGCTGTGAACGGGCTTACTTCCGCCGAGTTGAGGGGCGAGGCGGTCGATTTCCACCGGCACTCCGGTCCGGTGGGGCCCTGCTCCGCCGAGCCGGGTTTCACCATGCCGATGTCGTCCTGCTGCGCGGCCGACAGCGCGCTGCAGGGGTCGGCGAGGATGCCGTCGGCGTCGAGGGGGGCGGGCACCTTGGGAGCGCCGTTGTCGGCGGCTTCGCCGGTCGGTACGGGTGAGGCCGAGCCGCTGGTGGTCCCGGAGCCCGTCTTGCCGGTGCACGCGGTGAGCAGTGCGAGGGCGGCGAAGGCGCCTGCGGCGAACCGAGTGATCTTGAAGATGCGCACTAGAGAACCGGTTTCTGGCTGTTGACCGCATCGGTTGCGAGTTGCTCGCCCTGCTGGATCTTGCCCGACGCTTCCTCGAGTGCGTGGATGTAGTTCAGCACGTAGTTCTTCATCCACTTGTGCTGATCGAGGAGTGTGTCGCCGGAGTGCTTGGCGCCGGAGTCGACAAAGTGCCGGCTGGCGAACTCCGAACCCGGCGGGTCGACCCGGGCGATCTTCTGCGCGTGGCTGATGTCCTTCTGGAGTTCCTCGTAGAGGTCCTGCCACTGCTTGAGCACCGCGTCGACCTGGTCGGGCTCGAACTTGTAGCCGCCGGGACTACCTCCGCTGCCGACCTGGATCGGCGCCGGCGGTGGTACGTCGCTCATCAGCCCCCCTGCGTTGCGTTTCCGCTGCCTGTTTCGACGAGGTCGGTCAGGATCTTAACGCAGTCCACCCGATTCATTGGGCCGAAAAAGATGACAATTTACGGGCACGGATTCCCCCGATCGGGTTATTTCCGGCGAGAAATGAAACAAGCGGGGCGTCCCGGTGTGGGACGCCCTGCCTGTGGAACAGCCGGATCTTGCTGTCGCCGTCTTACTGCGCGACGGCCTTGACCTCGAGCCGCACGTCGACCTTGACGTCCGGGTGCAGCCGGGCACCGACCGAGTGCTTGCCCACGGTCTTGATGTGGTCGCGCAGCTCGATGACGCGCTTGTCGAGCAGCGGGCCACCGGCCGCCTTGATCGCGTCGACGATCTCGACCGCGGTGATCGAGCCGAACAGCTTCTTCGAGCCCTCGGCCGCCTTGCCGGTGAGCTGGATGGCGCCGAGGCCCTCGAAACACGACCTCGCCGACGAGCTCGGGTTCGACCCAGCGGCCCCGGGCGACGTCCGCGCGGGGCGGCGCGACCGCGAACGGATGCGTTCGTAGTTCCAGCGGCTCGAGGCGGCCCTGCAGGCGAGCACGGTCGACCTCACTGAACCCGGTGCCGACATCACCGATGTAAACGAGTTCGCCGGCAGCGGCGCCCGCTGCCACCGAACTGAGCGCGATGAAGATCGCGACGGCGGCGCGCAGCTGCCCGACCTGCGGGGCCTGGCACGTCTGGATCGGCGGCGCACTCTGCAGCAGATGCGCCGAACGGCGCAGCGCGCATCCGGTAGGAGACTGCCGAGGTTGCGGCCGGCACCAGCCGCTACGCCATGGCCAGTGCCCGTGGTGCACGCTGCAGGAACGCCTGAAAATGGCCGAGCGCGGCCTCGGTGAACAGCTGTGGCTGCACCATCAGCAACCCGTCGGACCGCTTCCCGCCGACGACGTCCCTCCGCCGCTCACCTCACCTGCACCACTTCCGGGGCAGCTGTTGCTGGAGCTGCCTGGCCTGACGCGGGATTGGACGCGCGTCGATCTCGGAGCACTTCCGCAGTTGCGGGGAACGGCACCGGCGCTCGAGCAGGCGCTGATCGAGCAGGCGAGGGCTCACCGCTGGCCGACCCAGACTCGACAGTACTTCCGGCATGTGCTGAGAATCGCCACGTTCCATTTCGGACTGAATGTTCCTGTGCCGGAGGCGGATCTACGTGCGATCGCAGCCTGCCACGGCCGTGCCAGTCCGCGGCGTCTCTTTCCATTGCTGGCCGAACACGGCATGCTCGCCCCGGCCACCGCAGCGGCTATACCGGACGGACACGAGCGCTGGGTGCACGCAAGCCTGGCGAACCTGCCCGAGAGTGTGCGAGGCGACGTAGGCGTATGGATCGCAGCGCTGCGCGGACAAGGCCGCCGACCCTCTGTCGCGGTTGCCTGGTCCACTGTGGCCACCTACCTCAACTTCGCCGAGCCCGCCGTCCACGAGTGGGCTACGCGCTAGGCTCCTTGCGCGCGGTCGTGCGCCAAGACGTCGAGGACGCCGTGCGCAAGCACCGCGGAAAGTCGTCGACGAACGTGAGCAGCGCCCTGCGGTCACTCTTTCGCAGCCTGAAGCGCGAGCGGTGCATTTTCACCGACCCCGCCCAAGCCGTCACTGCACGCCAGCCGCAACGACTCCCGCGGCCGCTGCCACTCAACCAGCTGCGTGGCGTACTCGACCGGCTCGCCGACCCGCGCGCCCGGCTGATCACCGCGCTCGTCGCAGTGCACGCACTGGGTACTGGATGTACGTCGTCGCAGCACCACTCGCGATCCCGATGGCGTTCAAGTTGTGGCAGCCCGCACCCCCGGACAAGTCGCCCGCGGACAACCACCTTCCCAAACTGCCGTGGGCACAGTTGGCCGCACCATGCCTGGTCACCATTTTCGGTGGCATCGTCTTCTACGCCCTGATCGTCGAGCTGCCTTACGTGCTGACTGAGGTGGGAGTCTCGTCTACGGGCACGATCGGGCTCGTCTCCGTGATCATGTCCTTGGGCACCGCAGTGGGTGCGATCGTGTTCGGCCCCCTGGCCGGGGAGACTCCTCGAGTTCTGCTGCCCTTCGAGTTCGGGCTTTCAGCCGCCGGGTTCCTGGTCGTGTTCGCCTCGGCATCACCGGTGGTCATCACCATCGGCGCGGTGCTCACCGGGTTCGGCACGGGGATGCTGCTGCCCACCCTGGTGACCTGGGCGGTGAAGCGGCTCGCGTTCGAGCAGCGGGGCCGGGGCACCGGCCTGTGGACCAGCACCCTGTTCCTCGGCGAGTTCGCGTCCCCCCTCGTTCTGTCTGCTATCAGCACGGGCGCCGGTGGAATTCGAGGCGCGCTTGCGGTCCTCGGCCTCGCCACCGCGATCATGGCTGGATTGACTGCGGTCGTGGTGCGCCGGAACAATCGGCCGCTGCACGTCATCGAGTCTCCCCATGCAGAATCCTGACCGCACCAAGCTGGCCGGATCCGCCGCACCCCGTGCCACCGTGGCGCGGAGTGGTCGGGGAACAGTGTGGTGTCGCAGGCGCTCCGGCGCCCTGGCGGTTCGAGAACGCACCCGGCGGCGGGGCGCCAGCTCACTTTGAGTAGCGTGGGCCGTCTGGACCCAGGGACACTCGATCGGACCGTCGTCGAGCACCTCGGTGGTCCGGAGCTGTTTGCTGCCGCTCGTGCTCGCGGCGATGCCGGTCACCAGTTTCGCACCGTCGTCGAGTTGCACTGTGTCGTCCCGAACGAAGATCGTTCCGGTGCCAGCAACGGCGGGAGGAGGTTTGCCACGTTGAGCGTGCCGAGGTCCTCCGCTGCGTCGGTGCTTGACGTCGAATGCGAGATTGGCCGTCGTCATGACCGCAGGATTGGCATCCCGATGCTGACCGGGCCGCCGTCGCGGGCACGGGTGATCGTGCGGTCGAGGTCGGTGAGCTTGGTGGCGGCGGCATGCAGGCTGACGGCGAGGCCGTCGACCTCGCCGAGCCAGCCGTTCATCCGGGCTTCGGTGATGCGGTCGGCGGGGTTGCGCGCAATCTCGGCAAGCCGCTCGCGCTGGCGCGGATCGACGCGCAGGACGGGGCAACGGATGCACCGTTGACTGAACTAACTCCGTGGTTTAGGCAGGTCGAGGCGGCCCGGCTGGGACTGCATCGCTACGTTGCCCGCCGTGATCAACTCGGAGAAGAACGCTCGCGATCTTGCGAGTCTGGTGGTGCCGTGCACCGGTCGTCTGGTGTCGACCCGCGACGGTACGGAGCCGTACCGTCTGCTGGACGCCGATGGCGGTGTGGTCGAGCCGGTGGCCGTGTTCCTGCGGGAACTGTTGGCGGCCGGGCGGTCGGCGGCGACGCTGCGCTCGTATGGCATGGACTTGTTGCGGTGGTGGCGATTCCTGCACGCGGTGAATGTCGGCTGGCATCGGGCGTCCCGGATGGAAGCCCGCGATTTCAGCTGCTGGATCCAGGTGACGGCAAAGCAGCGACGCCTGGTCAGCGGCCGCGGCAACGCCGGGGCGCCGAACCCGGTCACCGGCAAGCCCGGGTTGGGAGATCGGTACGCGCCAGCGACGGTGGCACACAGCGAAACGGTGCTGCGTGGCTTTTACGACTTCCACCGGGACGCGGGCACCGGCCCGATTTTGAACCCGTTTCCGCTCGATCCTGCCCGGCGGTCCCGGCGAGCGCATGCGCACCACAACCCGATGGACGGGTGGGCGCGCGAGCGAGTGGGACGTTACCGGCCGAAGGTTCCGCACCGGGTTCCCAGGGCAATTCCCGATCCGCGGTTCAACCAGCCGTTTGCCGCGTTGCCGTCCAACCGGGATCGGGCGCTGGTGGCGTTCTGGATCTCGACCGGGGTGCGCGCGTCGGAGCTGCTGGGAGTTCGGCAGTGCGACATCGATCCGGGCCAGCAGCTGATCACGGTGGTGCGCAAGGGAACACGGGCCGCGCAGCAGGTCCCCGCATCGGCGGACGCGTTCGTGTGGTTGCGCTTGTATCAGGAGGAAATACATGGCCAGGTCCCGCGAGGCCGGACTCAGCCGGCGTGGTGGACGCTGCGCCGGCCACGACGGCCGCTGAACTACCACGCAGCGCACCGGATGTTCGAGCGGGCGAACGCCGTACTCGGGTCGGACTGGACATTGCACGACCTGCGACACAGCGCGGCGGCGAGAATGGCCCGCGACCCGCAGCTGACGCTCAGCGACGTGCAACTCGTCATGGGCCACGCACACCTGTCCACCACGGAGATCTACCTGACTCCCAACAAGGACGAGGTGATCGCCGGAATCCTGGCCCATCACGCCCGCACCGCAGAGCAGCGGGACAAGCCGACGCCTCCGCCGCCCGCGCCCGGCTACGACCCGCAGGCGTTGAACGTGCTGTTCGGGAGGACGTTGTGACCTCCACGGTCAAGCACAGCACGCGCAAGCCGCTGCCCGCAGTCGCCTCGGTTGCCGCCGAGCAGCGATTGCGAAACCGTCAGCTGCGCACCGAATTTCCACCACGCTCAGCCGAGGAATGGTGGCCGCATACTGCGGCGACGGCCGAGCAGGTGCAGCAGCGGTTGATCGCCGCGCCGTTCGCTGCCGCGGCAAACGGCACCCAGGCTGGGCGACGGCGCGGGGTGACCAAGCTGCTGCGCTGGCTGTCGACGTTTCCCGGGGACACCTGGCAGGACCGCTGGCTGGCCAGCGGCGCCGAGGAGCATCCGGGCGCACGCTGGGTCACCCCGCCGTTGGACTGGCTGGCAGCGCACGGCGGGGCGGCGTCCTACGACTCGACAGACCTGCCGTCCGGCCTGCTGATGCTGATCTGCGGCGACGTCATCCGCCCCGGTCTGCCGTGGATGCTCACCCGCACCCATCGGTATCTGGCGTCGGTGATGGCGCAGGTCCGGGATCCGGCCGGGTTCGCGAGGCTGGCAGAGCTGGCCGCCGCCGAACCGGCCAGCTCCCAGTGCGACGCCAAGATCGCGGCGACCCGGATCGCCACACTGATGGCCTGCAAGGGCGGCGCCATCACCGACATCACCGTCGGCGACTGCGTCGAGCTGGTGGAAACGATGCGGCGCGTCCACACCCGCGGCGGGCAGAAGAAAGTCGACTTCTACCTGCGGTTGCGCGCCCTCGGCGTTTTCCCCGGAGATGCGCCGCACAGCATCCGCGCGTTCGGCCTGGCCGGCGGACGGCTGACGATCGAGCAGCTGGTCGACCGATATCGCATCCAATGCCGACCGATCCGGGACCTGCTCGTAGACTACCTGCGGGAACGTCAGCCCTCGCTGGACTTCACCAGCCTGGACGCCGTCTCGCGGACACTGGCCGGGCTGTTCTGGGCCCGCGTCGAGGCCCTCGCTCCCGGCATCGACACCCTCCGGCTCCCGCCAGACGTTGTCCGCGCCTGGAAGGACGAGCTGAGCACCGTCAAACGCACCACGACCAACGCCGCCGGCGAGCGCATCGAGGTGTCGAGCCCTCGTCTCAACGCCAAGGACGAGCTGATGCGTGTCCGAGCGCTCTATCTCGACATCGCCCACTGGGCCGTTGAGGATCCCACCCGTTGGGCGCATTGGGTCGCACCCTGCCCGATCAGCGGTGCCGAAGTCCAGAAGGCCAAGGAACGCAGGCACCGCAAGGCGCGCATGGACCAGCGCACCCGCGAGCGTCTGCCCGTCCTGCCCGTCCTGGTGCATACCGCCAACGACCGGCACCTGGCTGCTGTCCGCCTTCTCGCCGCCGCGCAGGGGACCGCGCCAGGAGCGGTGATCGACGGCACCGATGGTGCACTGCGAAAAGCTGTGGCGCCCAACGCGATTGGGCGGATTGTTTGGGCCGAGGACATCGCGACAGGCAAACGACGCAACCTGTCCTACGAAGAAGAGGAAGCGTTCTGGGCGTTCGCCACCGTCGAGGTTCTGCGTTTGACTGGCATCCGCTGCGAGGAACTACTCGAACTGTCCCACCACAGCATCACCGAATATCGGCTGCCCACCACCGGTGAGCTGGTGCCGCTGCTGCAGATCGCCCCGTCCAAGACCGACACCGAACGACTGCTGCTGGTCAGCCCCGAGTTGGCCGACGTCCTCAGCGCCATCGTCCAGCGATTGCGCACTCCCAACGGAACTGTCCCGCTGATCGCCTCCTACGACATCCGAGAGAAGATCTGGCACCCGCCGATGCCGCTGCTGTTCCAGCGGGCCATCGGCAACGAGCGCCGCGCGATCACCCCGTCGGCCATCCGCAAACTTCTCATCAACGCCCTCGCCGCGACCGAGCTCACCGACGCCCATGGCGACCCTTTGATGTTCCAGGCCCACGATTTCCGAAGAATCTTTGTCACAGACGCTATCATGAACGGGCTGCCGCCGCACATCGCGCAGGTAATCTGCGGACACAAGACCATCGACACGACGATGGGTTACAAAGCCGTCTATCCCGCTGAAGCAATTGAGGCACATCGCGCCTTCATTAGCCGTCGTCGCGCCACCAGGCCCAGCGAAGAATACCGCACTCCAACCGACGCGGAATGGGACGCGTTCCTCGCGCACTTCGAGAAACGAAAAAGTATCGGTTGGGACCTGCGCGAGAGCATTCGGATCGCCCTGCGTCCATGAACATGCTTGTGTGAGATGCTCGCTCCTGCGACCGGACCCCGCCCAACGCGCCAGGCTCGACGAGATCCGCGACAACCTCGAGGCCCGCATCATCGAGGCGAAACGCGAAGGATGGCTCGGCGAAGTCGAGGGACTCCAGGTCAGCTATAGCGGTGTCAAGGACAAGCTCGCCCAGATCGACGCCACGTTCCAACGACGGCAGGCAACAGCGACCGAACTCGGCATGCCCTCGTTCGGTTCCATCTCCGGAAGGACCACTTCCGATGAGAGGTAGGTTCAGAGAAGTGATGTGCTCCGGGCCTGATGCAGGGCTCATCGTCTGCCGCCGAGCCCGGGCGGGTTCGAAGGGTTGATCGTACCGTCGATCCAATCAGTCGAACTGCGTTCAGGCGTTGAGGGTGTAGCGAACTTCGGTGCGGGCGACGGAGAAGCCGGCCCGCTCGTATGGGCCGTTTGATCCTGTCGGGCTGTCGGCGTCGACTTCGATGCTCGCCCGGTCGAAGCCGTCGTCTCGCGCCGAACGTAACGCGTGGCTGATCAGCGCGCTTGCCACGCCTCGCCGGCGGTATGCGCGGCGGGTTCCGATCCTCAAGAGGTGCGCGTCACGGACGCCAGTCGCCGCGGTGTCCGCGTCCCAGGAGTAGGTCAGCAACATGCCGGCAGCCGTGCCGCTGCCCTCGTCCCGCAGCAGGAAGCTGAGGTCCGGGCGAAAGGCAGGCCAGCCGAGAAACGCACGCCACTGCGTCAGCGGCATCGGGACTCCTCCCCATCGGTCGAGCGCTGACTCGTTGCTGACGGCGAAGAACTCGGCGTCGTTGTTGACGGAGTAGCGCTCCACGACGAGACCGTCCGGCGTCGGCAGGTCGACAACGGCGGCTCCGAGTGGGTGCTGCATGTGCGAGTACCAGCGGACGGGCGTCATGCCAGCGGCTTGGTAGCAGGCGCGCGCGCTGTCATTGCACGCGTTGTTCTGGGCGTCGATGGCAAGCGGCAAGCCGGGATGATGGATCGCATGGAGCGCCTTCGCGCTCGCGATCCCAGCAGCCAGCAGCTCCGCACCGAGCCCCCGGCGCCGATACTCCGGATGCACGCCGCCGCTGACGGTCACTCGGTGCACGTCCTCGACGAGCAGCTTGTGCGCCGCCGAGGAGTAGCCGACCATCCGGTCGCCATCAAAGACGCCGACCGTACCTCGCTCGAGGTCGAGCAAAGGGGCGTTGATCTGGTCGGCGGCGTCCTCCTCAGAGTAGAACTCGCCGAAGACGTCAAGGACCTCGATCGCGTTGAGCAGCTCGGCCAAGACGGCTGCATCCCCTGGACTGATCGGACGGCGGATCAGATTTGCGAGACCAACAGTCATGAGCCGACCCTAAGCACCTCATGACCCTGATGTCATCCGGGTTTCTGTCGCCCGCCGCCTGCGCACCTCAATCAGTTAGTGCAGATAAGCAGGCGTGCTCGTGTTGGCACAGGGTCCCGTACGGGCGACCGCAGGTGCCGAGCTCGAGATTGCGGGTGTGGAAATGCTGCTGGAACTCCGTCCACTCCTCCTCGGTCGGCGAGCGGTACTCCTCAGCCGGGCGGATCGCTCGGCGCTGGGTGAGGAACGCCCAGTAGGTGCGGACCAGGTCGTCCTGGAACACCGCGACGTAGGCCTGGGTGATGTCGAGCGAGGCATGGCTCCGCGTTCGAGCTGTCGCACCTGGGTCATGCACTTATACTTGAAACCTTGTCACTGATGTCAATGTCAAGGTTGAACGAGGCACGGCACGAGGTGAGTCACACATGCGCATCGGAGAGCTCTCAACTCTGACGGACACCCCGGCGCGATCACTGCGCTACTACGAGGCACAAGGGCTGATCGAACCCCGACGCATGCCCAACGGTTACCGCACCTACGACGATTATCTGGTCGAGCGAGTGCTCCAGATCCGCGGCCTGATCGACAGCGGCATCCCGACCCGGATCATCAAGCAGATGCTGCCGTGCCTGGGCAAACCGCACACGATCGTCGTCGAGGACGCCGAACCCGAGCTGCTGGAACTCCTCGCGCGGGAACGCGACCGGATGACCGACCGCATCGACTGCCTCACCCGCAACCGCGACGCCATCAGCAGCTACATGGAAGCTGTCAGCGAGGCAACCGCGGCCAATCGAGCCGGCAGTTCTCCCCGCTGAGAGTGGGCACGTCACTTCGCCGTCTGAGCCAGCTCGTCGCCGAGGACCATGCGCAAGGCTGTGCGAGTGAGGATCGTGTCGTAGGTCGGCTCCAGCTGAGCGGCCACGTAGAACGCCGATCGGGCAAGGTGGCTCGCCAGCAGGCGTGACGCCCGGACGCCATCGCGAGCGCGGCACGCCTCCAGGATCTCCCGGTGCTCGGCGTCCGCCCGTGCCAATGAATGCTGGTCGCCCTGCATGACGAAGCGCCGGACGCGCTCCGCCCAGTCCGCGTCGATCGCCATTCGAGCTCGGGCGCCTTCTTGCACGTGTGACACCAGCATCTGGTGGAACCGGCGGTGCGGGCCTTCGAATTCGTCACGATCGCGTCGTTCGATCGCTTCTCCCATGTCGACCAGCGTCCGGTCGAGCTCGTCGAATTCCGCTGTGCTCAACAGTGACGCGGTGACTCGGATTGCCGCCGCCTCGATCGAAATCCGGTAGGCGTAGGTGCAGTCCAGTTTGTCGAGATCGAACGCCGCGATGGTGATGCGCTTGTTGAGCTCCGCCTTGACCAGGCCCTCTTGCTGGAGCATGCGCAGAGCTTCGCGCAACGGGGTCCGGCCGGCGTCGGTCAGCCGCGACAGCTCGGCCTGGGTCACTTTGCTCCCGGGTTCGAGCGTGCAGTCGAGGATCATGCTCCTCAACCTCGCGTGGACCTGGATGACGTCATCGCCGGCACGGCGGGGAGCAGCACCTATTCGGGAAGTGTCGTCCATCTCGCTCCTCGTCTCACGGCTGGCGGATCGCCGAACCCGTCATCTGCATCCACTTGGCCGAGCGCCAACCGAGACTCGGAGGTCTTTGCCGGGTGAGTCCCATAATCTTACCGTGCGACTCCCGGCACGCTCAGTCAAGGCAACACAAAGTGGATATTTTCGCGTCGACATACGGCACCTCTTCCACCGCTGGCCCACTCACTTCCCCGTCCACTGAGGGGGACGCTTCTCAAGGAAGGCGCGCACACCTTCTTCCCGGTCCTCGCTGAGGTACGGATTGGGTCCCACGTTGAGCCGCAGCGCAGCCGGAACGGATAGTTCCCAACCTTTTGTGGCCATCTCCTTGTAGCGGCGGAGAGCCAGAGGCGCGTTTGCGACGAGGCGGCGCACGAACAGTTCCGTCTCCTCGGCGAGACGCTCGGCCGGATGGACGGCATTCACCAGGCCCCATCGCAGAGCCTCGTCGGGAGGCATGAGGTCGCCGAGGTACAGCATCGTCAACGCGACGGAGCGCGGAACCAACCTCGGCAGCAGCACGGTTGCGAAGTTCGCACCCATGCCACGCTTCGCCTCGGGCATACCGATCGACGCGTGCTCGGCCGCGAGCCGGATGTCGCAGGCCAGGGCGAGCTCGAACCCGCCCGCCACGGCGGGACCGTTGAGCGAGGCGATCACCGGCTTGCCGATCTCGAGGACGAGCTCGAAGAGGTTCCTCTCCGTCCCCGTCATCGGCACCGGGAAGCGGCCGCCCTCCTGCGCGATGCGGTTGAGCTCCTTCAGATCCCCGCCCGCGCAGAACGCCCGGTCGCCGGCACCGGTCACGACGATGGCCCAGACCTCGTTGTCTTCCGCGGCCTCGGTGAAGACCTCACTCAGGCGGGCCACGACCGCCTGGCTCAACGCGTTACGGCTCTCGGGCCGGTTCAGCGTGATGTAAGCGACGCGGTCCCGGACGTCGAACAGGACCTCCTCGTCCAGGCTCGTCATGCCTTCACGCCTTTCGGGTCGGTGCCGCCGGCTGACTCCGGGAGCCGGTCTTGGTGAAGTCCCAGCCGGTCTCGCGCCGGGGAGGTGATGACGCCCTTCCAGGGGGCGGGAGCGCCTGCGTAGACGGCGGGCCCGAGGCGGAAGTGCTGTGCCTGCTCCAAAGTCTCGACGAAGGGCATGTCCATCGCATACAGGCGCTCACCGCGCGGCCGCGGGCCCGTCCGGGCGACGTGCGAATCGGTCGGGTGGCCGATGATCTGCTCGAGCAGCACCGCAGCCTCGATCAGCGCGTCGAGGTCGACCCCGGTGTCGATGCCGAGTTCTTCCAGCAGATCGACCAGGTCTTCCGTCGGCATCATGCCGGTCGCGCGGCCGTTGCCGCAGTAGGGGCATCCGCCGATTCCGCCGAGGGTCGTATCGAGCACCAGCTCGCAGCCCTCGCCGAGGGTTCTGAGCGCCGTGTAGGCGGAGATCGGTGCCGTTCCGCGCTGGTTGTGCAGGTGCAGGTGGAACCGGGTGATCTCGGGCCACGCGGAACGGATCGCCAGCAGCTGCTCCTCGACCGCGTCCGGCATGTTCCAGCCCATCGGGTCGCTGAGGATCACCTCCGTTACGCGGATGCCGGCGTCGGTCCACAGCTCGTACTGCCGTCCGAGCAGGTCCATGCGCTGGGACAGGTCGAACTTGCCCAGCCAGTTCGACCCCCAGGCGGCGTTGATCCCGATCCCCGCCTCGGTCTTCGCTGCAGCGACTGCCCGCGCCACCGTGTCAGCCCAGGCGTCGATCTCGTCGGCCTGAGAGCGGTTGGTGTTGCGGCGGACGAAGACGTCGCAGAGGTGGACGAACGTCCGCGGGACCCCGTCCGCGGGCGAGAGCGGCGGGGTGTGGGCGTGGGCACGCTCAGCGCCGGTCTTGTTCAGGATCAACGCCGAGTAGTCCACGCCCGGCTCGGGGACGAACCGGTCGAGCAGCTCGTCGATCTGCCTCATCTGCGGGGTCCACCGCGGGCTGACGAACGAGCCGACCACGATGTGCTTCAGGCCCGTGCGCGAAAGCGCTTCGAGCAGCCGAACCTTGTCGTCGACCGGGATGTCCGCGCTCTCGATCTGCATGCCCTCGCGCATCACCTCTTCGTTGATCCGCACCGTCGGGTAGCCGCCGTGCGAGCCGGTTTCCGTGTTGCCGCTCATACGCATTCCTTTGCCGAGCCAAGGTGACTCGCGACGTCATCGTCGAGGACCCCGCCGATACATTTGGATCCACTTACCGGAAGTCTAGGAGCCAGTCCGAGCACTGTCCAGAGATCATAAGCGGCACAATCAGGGCGAACCAGCAAGGCGTGAGCCAGTGCCCTGTTGCACTTTGGATATACTTCTGCAAGTGTGGGCCGTGATGCAGCCGACGCGGGCGGGCGATTCCGCGGTGCGCGACGGCCGCCTCGCAGATCGACTACCGGACCGCTACCGAAGGCCGGCCGTTGCCTGCCTGCATCCCCAGGCGCTCGCCGGACCACAGACACATCGTGACCTCAGGCTCGTTCGCGCTGCCGGTCATGCGAGGAGGATCAGTGGAAGGCACCACCACAGTCCTGGCCGGTCCACACGAGGTGGAACAGCGGGAATACCAGATCCCCGATCCGGTGGCCGGCGGGCTGCTGATCGGGATGATCCGCGCGAACGTGTGCGGATCCGACGTGCACTTCCTCGGGGGCGACCACCCGCTGGTGAAGGTCGGCAGCGTGCTCGGCCACGAGGGCGTCGGCCGGGTCGAGCGACTCGGAGCGGGCGTGACACGGGACTTCGCCGGCAACGAGCTGTCCGAAGGCGACCGCGTGGTCGCGACCTACTTCCAGCTCTGCCGGCACTGTCCCGAATGCGACGCGGGCAGGGGGAACCTCTGCCGCAACGCGCTGCCCGCCGGCACTCTCGACGCCGACCACCCGCCGCACTTCCACGGGACTTTCGGCACCCACATGGCTGTCGGCCCCGAGCAGTACGTCTACAAGGTGCCGGACCGCGTCTCGAGCAAGGCCGTCTCCACCGCCAACTGCGCGCTCTCCCAGGCGTACGCCGGCTGCGACCTCGGTGAGATCCAGCGCGGTCAGAAGGTCGTCGTGCTCGGCGCGGGTGGGCTCGGTGTGTGCGCGACAGCGATCGCCAGCCAGATCGGGGCCGAAGTGTTCGTCGCCGAGATGGCCCCGTCCCGGCTGGCCAAGGTGGCCGAGTTCGGCGCCCACCACACGATCGACCTCTCCGAGGCGGACGGAGGAGCCGGCCGCGTCGAGCTCATGCGCGAAACCACCGGAGGTGGCGCCGACGTCCTGATCGACTTCACCGGTGTCCCGGACGCGTTCTCGGAAGGCGTCCGATCCGTGCGCCCCGGCGGGATCATGGTCTCCATCGGCAGCGTCATGCCCAACCGGTTCACCCAGTTCGACCCGGGTCTGTTCACACGCTCCGGCGTCCAGATCCGCGCGAGCATCCGGTACCACGGCAGCGTGCTCGGCAAGTCCGTCTCCTTCGTTGAATCCACGCCCCAATACCCCTGGGAAAGCCTTGTGGACGCGGACTTCGCGCTCGCCGACGTCAGCGATGCCTTGCGCGCCACAGTCGATCGGAAGGTGACCCGAGCCGGGATCGTCATCGACGAGCGCTGAAGGCACCGGCCAGGCACACATCGGAAGTTGGAGTTGGAAAGATGGCTACACGAGTCAACCACTGGATCGGCGGCCGGTCGGTGGAACCGTCGAGCGGTTCCTACCACCAGGATGTGAATCCCACCAACGGTGGCGCGGGCGCCGAGATCGCTCGAGGCAACTCGGAGGACGTCAACGCGGCCGTGGAGTCGGCGGCGCAGGCGGCTCGAGGCTGGCACCGCTTTCCCTCGGCCAAGCGCGGGCGGCTCCTCGGCGACCTCGCCCGGGCGATCCGGGCGAACGCCGAGGCGCTCGCCGACCTCGAGGTCGAAGACACCGGAAAGCCCCGGGCAGAAGCGCTCGGCGAGATCGAGGTCGGCGCGGCCTACTTCGAGTTCTACGCCGGCCTGGTCAACCTCCCCATCGGCGACAATCTCGACATCGAGCCGGGCCAGCACGTCTACACCCGCCGAGAGCCGTACGGGGTCATCGGCATCATCACCCCCTGGAACGTCCCGCTGAACCAGGCGGCCCGCGCCTGCGCTCCGGCCCTGGCCGCGGCGAACGTCGTCGTCGTCAAACCGGCCGAGGACTCGTCCCAGACGTCGGTCGCCTTGGCTCGCCTGGCGACCGAGGTCGGGTTTCCCGACGGCACGTTCAACGTGCTCCTCGGCCTCGGGCCCGAGGCCGGCGCCGAGCTCGTCCGCCACCCCTCCGTGCGCAAGGTTGCCTTCACCGGCTCCGTGTCGGTCGGGCAGACCATCGGCCACGTCGCCGCCGAGCGCGTCATCCCGCTCACGCTCGAGCTGGGCGGGAAATCGGCCAACATCGTCTTCGACGACGCCGATCTGGAGTTCGCGGCCAAGGAGGCCGTTCGCGGCTTCGCCACCAACGCCGGCCAGGTCTGTTCGGCCGGAACCCGATTGCTCGTGCAGCGCTCCATCCACGACCAGTTCGTGAAGATGGTCGTGGATGCGACGCGCACCCGGCGTCCCGGGGAGAACCTGGGCCCGCTGATCACCCGCGCGCAGTACGAGCAGGTGCAGAGCTACTTCGAAGTCGCCCGCCAAGAAGGCCTCACCGCGGAGATCGGCGGTGACCTCCCGAACGACGAAGCACTGCAGGGCGGCTTTTTCGTCAATCCCACGGTCTATTCCAACGTGGACAACTCCGCGCGGCTGGCGCAGGAGGAGGTGTTCGGGCCGGTGCTGGTGACCATCCCCTTCGACACCGAAGAGGACGCCATCCGGCTCGCGAACAGCTCGGACTACGGCCTCGTCGCCGCCGTGTGGACCAAGGACATCTCCCGGGCACTGCGGGTCGCCGACGACATCGAGGCCGGTCAGATCTTCGTCAACACATGGTCGACGGGAGCGGTGCAAACCCCGTTCGGCGGGTACAAGCACAGCGGTTACGGCCGGGAGAAGGGCATCGAAGCCCTGAACCACTACGGCCAGGTGAAGTGCGTGGTGGTCAAGTACTGATGGACGAGGCCAAGACCCGCGAGGCGCTCCGGACGCTGTTCTCGCCCCGATCCGTGGCGATCGTCGGCGCATCCCAAGACCCGCTCAAGCTCAGCGGCCGCCCCTTGCCCAATCTGCTGCGCTCCAGGTTCGACGGCGACGTGTTCGTCGTGAACCCCCGAGCGGCGAGCGTCGCCGGGCTGCCGACCTTCCCCTCCCTCGCCGCGATCGGGAAACCGGTCGACGTGGCTCTGCTCGTCGTCCCGCCGGCCGCCGCGGTGACCGCCGCCGAAGAAGCCGCCCGGATCGGCGTGCAAACGGCCATCGTCGGCGTCAGCGGGTTCGCCGAGTCCGGCGACGAGATGGGACGCGGGCTGCAGGAGCGCCTCACGGCGCTCTCGCAGCAGACCGGTATGCGTATCGTCGGCCCGAACACGAACGGGATCTACAACGCGAACGCCGGGATCTCGATCGGGTACAACAGTGCCCACGGAACCGACATCCCGCCCGGCAGCATCGGGATCATCTCCCACAGCGGAGCGATGCTGTCGATCTTCGCCGAACGCCTGCGCCTCGCGGGACAAGGACTGTCGAAGTTCGTGGCGGTCGGGAACGAAGCCGATCTCGACATGCTCGACTACCTCGACTACCTGGTCGAGGACGAAGAGACCCACGTCATCGCCCTGCTCATGGAGTCGATCGCCAGCGGCGCCCGCCTCAAGCAGATCGCCGCGCGAGCGAGCGCGCTCGGCAAGCGGATCGTCGCGCTCAAGCTCGGCCAGTCCGAGGTGGGGGCGCGCACCACCGCGGCGCACTCGAGCAGGTTGGCCGGCAGCGCGCGCTCTTACCAAGCCTTGTTCGACCAGCTCGGCATCGCCACCGCACGCACGCCCGAAGGACTGATCGCGGCCGCTGCGCTCGGAGCGCGGTTTCCGCTCTCGAAGCCATCGAGCGAGGCACGAGACCTCGCGGTTCTCACCTACTCCGGTGCCGCGAGCTCGATCACCGCGGACAACGCCGCCCAGCTCGGACTGGACCTCGCCGAACTCACGCCCCAGACGATGTCCCGTCTCGAACAGGTGCCCCGCACCGCACCGATCACCAACCCCTTGGACATCGGCGGGGTCGGCGGGGTCGAGTTCGCCGGCGAGGTGACCGACGCGATCACGTCGGACGCACACGTCCGGGGCCTGCTGGTCTACGCCCACGTCCTGCAAACTCCAGACCAGCGCCGCGCCGTGTTCGAGGCGCTGCGAGCCTCATTGGGATCATCGGGCAAGCCGCACATCGTGCTTGCTCCCGGCAACCTCACCTCCGACGAGCGGGAATGGCTCGCCGAGGCGGACATCCCCTTCTTCACGGACACGGCAGTGGTGTTGCAGGCACTCCAGGCCTACTGGACGTGGGCCGATCGACACCCCGCGGGTTCAGCAGCACCGGAACAAGCACGCAGCGACAGCGCGGCCCCACAGCCGACCACGACCCTCAGTGAGTACGAGAGCCTGAAGGCACTCGGGGCCGCAGGAGTGCCGACAGTGGCACACCGCTACGGCATCTCCTTCGACGAGGTGCTGCGGGGCGCCGCGGACATCGGATTCCCCGTGGTGCTCAAGGCCGACGTCGCCGACGTGGCGCACAAGGCCGACCTCGGATACGTCGAGCTGAACCTCAAGGACGAGCAGGAGCTGGAGAAGGGGTTCGACCGCTTGAAGGCGGCGACTGCGTCCGCTCCGCTGAGGGGGTATGTCGTCGCCCGGATGGTCGACATCACGATCGAAGCGATCGCCGGCGTGGCGGCCGAGCCCGGCCTCGGCCGATTCCTGCTGATCGGCCTCGGCGGGATCTACGCGGAGGCCTTGGACGACGTCGCCATGGTGCCGCTCCCCGCCACGCCAGGCGAGATAGAACAAGCCGTGCTGCGTACCGCGCTCGGGCGCGTGCTCGGCGGCCCGCGGTGGAAGCCGGAGAGCTCGACCGCAGAGCTCACCCGCGCCCTGGTTGCGCTGGGCGAGTTCGCCGAACGCAACGCCGAGTCGATCGAGGCGATCGACGTCAATCCCCTGGTCGTCAACGCCGAGGGCGTCGTAGCCGTCGACGCGCTGATCATCCGCAGGGGCGCGCAGCCATTGGGCTGAAGCCACTATCCGGTGCGGACGAGAGTTCGGAAAGCGAAAGGCCCCGGACACGGAGTCCGAGGCCTTTCGCTTTCGGCGGTCCGGTTGTCAGGTCGAGAGCGCGCCTGCCGCGGCGACGCGGTTGCGCAGCATGCCCAGCCCTTCGATCTCGATCTCGACGACGTCATCGGGCTTGAGCCAAAGCGGTGGCACGCGCACGAGCCCCACGCCCGCGGGTGTGCCGGTCGCGATGATGTCACCCGGCTCCAGCGTCAGGATCCCGCTGAGGTAGGCCACGGTCTCCGCGACCGGCCAGATCATCTTGGCCGTGTTGCTGTCCTGCACGGTCATGCCGTTGACCCTCCCAACGATGCCGAGAGCCTGGACGTCGGCGATCTCCTGTCTCGGCGTGATCCCTGGGCCCATGGGCGCGAAGGTGTCGAGGATCTTCCCCGCGGTCCACTGGTTGCTGCGGAACTGGATGTCGCGGGCGCTGACGTCGTTGAAGACGGAATAGCCTGCGACGTGGTCGAGGGCCTGGTCCACGGACAGGTCTTTGGCCCGGCTGCCGATGACGATGGCCAGTTCCGCTTCGTAGTCGATGTCCGTGCTGATCCCCGGCATGACGATTTCGTCCGTGGCGCCGATCAGCGAGTTCCGGAACTTCGCGAAGACCGCCGGGAAGTCGGTCACCGCTGTCGCAGCTTCGTCGGCGTGCTCGAGGTAGTTCAGTCCGATGCAGAGGATCTTCTCCGGGTCGGGCACCGGCGGGCCCAGACGTACGGTCGCGATGTCCACGCCCCTGCCCGACGACAGTGCCGCACGTGCCTGCTCCATTGCCGGCACGAGGTCGCGGTGTTCCGTCAGTAGTTCGCGCACGGTGTCGGGATAACCGATCTCCGCACTGGCCACGACCACACCGCCCTCGGCGAAGCCCGCCTTGAGCCGGTCCCCCGGGTCATCACGGCGAAACGAGACGATCTGCATGAAGAGTCCTTTACTCAGGGGTCGACGGCGGACGTCACTGGCCGCACGGCGGCCCAGATCTCCGTAAAGTATATCCACTTTACAGACATGGCGCATCTAGATCTGCATTCAGAACGGCAATCTCAGTCGCCGTGTCGTGCCTAATCAATGCGCTTCTGGATCCAAACTTCTCGAGCTACGGCCGAAGAGACAAGGCGCCCGGAGATCACTCGGGCATCTGGCAGGATCGACGAGAGCGACGCCGGCTCACCACCGGCGAAACTCCATCGAGAGGCGGACGGATGGCGAAGCACCCAGTTGCGACGAGCGCGACGGCGGGAATGCTTGATGTGATCAGCGAACGGCTCCCCCAGCTCCGGAAGTCGGAGCAGAAGGTGGCTGCCCTGGTGCTCGACGACCCCGCTCGCGTCATCCACGAAAGCGTGGCGGCTCTGTCGAAGCGGGCTCAGGTCAGCGAGCCGACCGTCATGAGGTTCGCCACCGGCATGGGGTTCGAGGGTTATCAGGACTTCAAGATGCAGCTCGCGCAGAGCCTTGCGCTCGGCATCCCGGTCACCCAGTCGAGCATCACGGAAGCGGACGACACGGCGACCGCCGTGAACAAGATCTTCAGTTATGCCGTCACCAGCCTGGCGCACGCGAGGGACCATCTCGATGCGACGGCCCTGGAGAAGGCCGCTTCGCTGCTCGCGAAGGCGACCGAAATCGTCTTCTTCGGCGTCGGAGCATCGAGCATCGTCGCACTCGACGCTCAACAGAAGTTCCCGATTCTGAACGTTCCTTGCTCCGCGCCGACCGACCAGCAGATGATGCTGTGGGCCGGTTCGCTGGCGAAACCGAGCACTGCCGTCGTCGCCTTCTCCAACTCGGGTCGTACCACCAGTGTCATCGAAGCGACCGCGAGCGCGAAGGCCCAGGGGGCCGCCACGATCGCCATCGTCGGTGCTACGGGGCCGCTCTCGGAAATCGTGGATGCCGCCATCGTCGTCGAGACGTTCGAGAACACCGATTTCTACACTCCGACCACCTCCCGGCTTGCTGCTCTCACGGCCATGGACGCTCTTGCCACCCTGGTGGCCATCCGTCATCCCGATGAGGTGAAACACCACGGGCGCAAGGCCAAAGCCACCATCGCCCTGCGCCTGGCCGAGGATTCCTGACCGCGCGCCGACCCTACTTTTCCGGACTCAGGCGGCCTCCTTCACCAGTTCGGTGAGACAGGCGCGCGTTCGCCGCAGATCTGTCTGCGTCTCACCGAACTCGTAGCACAGGACGTCATCGGCGCCCGCGGCGAAGTACGCGCGAAGCCCGTCGCGAATCGCCGCTTCGTTGCCGATGAGCGCGATGTCCTCCGCCCCGTTGACGCCTTCGAGGTCGAACATCGCCCGGTAGTGCGGCCAGCTCGCCCACGCAGCGTACTTTTTGCCGGCGAGCTTCCGGCCGGCCTCGACGTCGTCGGTGCACAGCACGGGAATCCCGGCCATCAGACGCGGTGCGGGACGGCCGGCGGCCTTCGCGGCGGCCGACAGGAGCGGCGTGGTGTGGTTCGCCACCGTCTTCGGGCCGGTCAGGAAGAGAATGGCGCCGTCCGAATGGCTCCCCGCGAGCCTCAGCATCTGCGTGCCCAGGGCCGCCAGGTAGAGCGGTGGCTCGGGCGCTACTGGGAGGATCGCCGGAGCGCGCGCTGTCAGCAGCTGACCCGTGTAGTGGACGGGCTTGTTGGCCAGCACCGGGTGCAAGATCTCCAGGTACTCGCGCATGAACGTGATGGGGCGCTCGAACGGGATGCCCCACGTGTGTTCGACAGCCGGCTTGCTGACGATGCCCACGCCGAGCGACAGGCGCCCATCGAGCACCGATGCCGCGGTGAGCGCCGCCTGGCCCAGAGCCAACGGATGTTGCGTCCACACCGGAACGATTCCGGCTCCCAGTTCGATTCCGGGTACTCGCGGTCCGGCGATCGCCAACGCCATCAGCGAGTCGACCTGGACATCGAGATTCGGGATCCAGTAGGACGAGAACCCGGCATCTGCCGCCGCCGCGACGTCGTCGACGAAGCTTTCTATTTCCCAAACGCCGTTGGAGCGCAGGATGCCGAGCCTCACGATCGTTCCTCTCTGCCGTCACTCGTCGCAAGTCGCCTTGTAGATCAACCTCGCGGAAGCCGGATCGTCGATGTTCTGACGGGTCAGAAGGCCGGTCTTGATATGGGACTGCTTCGCCTCGGTGATGCTCTGGACGCTCCCCTTGTGCTGGTCGACGTAGTCGGCGAGGGCGTTGACCTGGATCTCGCCGACTTCGGCGGCCGGAAGGGAACCGATCGCGAGGATCTTGCCTGCTCGAAGGGCCTCGACGGCGGCCGGTACGGCGTCGAAGGAAATCACCTTGATGTCCGTCCGGCCGGCCTGCTGGAGAGCCGCCAAGACACCTGAGGTCTCCGGTCCGGTCGACGCGACCAGCAGCTTGAGGTCCGGATGGGCGAGGATGGCGGAGTTGACGGCGACCTGCGTTTTCGTGGGATCGAAGTCGGTGAACTGCACGGGCAGGATGGTCACCCCGCTACCCTTGCCGAGTTCCTGCAACAGCAGCCGGTACCGGTCCGCTACGAGGGGCACCGCCGCGGAGCCACCGACGGTGAAGACACTGCCACCCCCCTTGAGAACGTCGGCGCCCATGGCGATCATCTCCGGCGGCGCGTCCTGATTGCCGATGACGGTGTTGTAGGACGGCGGGTTCATCGGGACCGCCATGGTGAACGGCACGCCTTTCGCCTGTTGTCCCGCGACCTGGGCGGAGAACTGATCCACGGTCGGAGAATCCAGGATGACTCCCTGGGGCTGGTCGAGCAGGGCGGCGTTGAAGTTGGTGTTCAACTCGGTGGGGTCAGTGCTCTTGGAGCCGTACCACTTCAAGTCGACTCCGCGCTTCTTCGCTGCGGCGGTCGCGCCACACGCCATGGTGTTCCAGAAGGGGTCCGACGTATTGGCGACGACGCCGCGGAGAACGGTCGACGATTGGCCGCCGCTTCCGGTGCCGGCGCTGCTGCATCCCGTGGCGACCAAGGCGATTCCCAAGGCCAGCGGAATGGCGACGGCGTTGCGGACACGGAGGGATCTGAGCTGTGACTTCATTGTCATCCTTCGTTACTGACTGGAGTTAGTGGGAGGAGTCGCGCTTCCGTTTCGTGTTGAATCGGTCGAGGGCGACAGCGAAGATCAAGACCACACCGACGGCGATCAGCTGCCAGAACGACGGCACGCGAACGATGACCAGCCCGGCCTGCAAGACCTGGGCGAGCACCGCGCCGTAGACGATCCCCAGCACGTTGACCCGCCCGCCGGCCAGAGCAACACCGCCGATCACCGCGGCGGTGATGGCGTTCAGGGCGTCATTGGTGTGGCCCGAGAGAGTGGTCGACCCGAACGTCGCGAGGCTGAAGAAGCCCGCCAGTCCCGCCATGGCGCCTGCGCTGATCACCAGCGTGATGAGCTGTTTACGCACATTGATCCCGGCGCGCTCGGCGGCCACCCTCGACGAGCCGATCGCCAGCGTGCGCAGACCGAAGCGGGTGTAGCGCAACAAGGCCCACAGCGCGACGGCGATGGCGAGCGCCACCAACGCCGGCAACGGAATGCCAAGCGGGGACACGAACGCGAAGTTGCTCTGCAGCTGCGCGGGCAGCCCACTCAGGTCGCCGCCGTCGGTGATCAGCAAGGCTGCACCGGTGCCGACACCGAGGGTTCCCAAGGTCGCGATGAACGAGTTGACGTCCAGCACCTCGATGATGAATCCGTTGACCAGACCGAACAGCGCCCCAGTGAGGACGCAGGCGGCCAAGCCGACGAAGACCGCGGTGACCTGAGCTCCCGGTTCCGCCTTCACCGCGATCGGGCCGGCGACTTTGTGCATCGCGAAGGCCCCGACCACGGACGACAGCACCAGGTTCGACCCGACTGACAGGTCGATGACGCCCGCGCCGAGCAGCGTCCCCAGCGCGAGCGCGAGGATCAGTCCGGTGCTGACCGCCAGCGCGGTCGACTGCAGGCTCGGCACGCTGAAGAAGACGAAGTCCCGCGAGAGGAAGGTGAAGACCGCGATCAACACGATGTCCAGCAGGAGGACCCAGCTTCCGTTCGCGCCGAGCCAGCGCACGAGGGGATGCGGCGGTTCGACCGCTCGGAGGTCGGGGTCTTGAGCCGTCACCGGCGCGACGTCCGTGCGGCTGCTCATGACGCCGCCTTCTGATAGCCGACCATCGTGGCGACGACATCCGGGACAGTGAGCTCGGCCGCGGCCGAGTCGAGGACGGTCTCGCCGCGCCAGAGGACGACGACCCGGTCGGCGACTTTGAGCACGCGGGGAAGGTCGTGGGAGACCACGAGCACACCGAGGCCCTTCGACGCGACGGTGCGGAAGAGGTCGCAGACGATCTCTGATTGCCGAGCGCCCAGAGCCGCTGTCGGCTCGTCCATGAGGACGGCCGTCGAGGACCACATCACCGCTTTGGCTACGGCAACCGCCTGCTTCTGGCCGCCCGAGAGATCGCTGACGGGCCGGTTCAGGGAAGGGAGCTTGATCGAAAGGTCACGCAGGGCCTGGTCGGCGCGCTCGCGCATCTCGTTCCTGGAGAGCCCGCCGAACAAGCGTCCGAGCCCGGGGCGCACCAGCTCGTGGCCGAGGAACATGTTGTCCACCACCGTCAGATCCGGAGCCTGGGCGAGGTCCTGGTAAACGCAGTCGACGCCGCGCCGCTGCGCGTCCCGGACGCCGTTCAGCTCGACCTGCTCGTCGGCGATCGTGACGTGGCCGGCATCCGGCCGGACGATGCCGAGGAGCATCTTGAGAAAGGTCGACTTGCCGGCGCCGTTGTCTCCGAACAGCGCCACGACCTCTCCCGACCGTACGGCGATGCTGGCGTCCGAGAGTGCCTGCACATGCCCGAACCGCTTGGCCAGGTTCTGCGCGCCTATCGCGATCGAGGGGCGCCCCTCTCCGGGACGGATATCTGTGGACTGCTCCTGCATAGGTTCCTCCACGCCGGTCCGCTTCGACCGGTGGCGCCGTAGTTTGACTACAAGTTGGCCTTCAGTCGTCGAGGCAGCCGGGGGCGACGTGAGCCAACTCGCAAAGTGTATCCACTCTGTTTCGCGATGTCTACATATCGGAAACGCGTGGTGGTGAGCTACGTTGTCCGCGTGACCCAGACGCCTTCCGCCCCGCGAGCCCGCAAGACCGCAATGGTCGTGCACGCACACCCGGAGCCGAACTCGTTCTGCAGCGCCCAGATGCGCACGGCGATCGCGGCTCTGCAGTGCTCAGGCTACGACGCTCGCCTGTTCGACCTGTACCAGGATCACTGGCCGCCGGCGCTCGGACCCGACGAGTTCGGCCATCAAGACGGCCACTTCAAGCCACAGTCGGCGCAGATGATCGCCGCCAGCGAGGGGACGCTCGCCCCCGAGGTTCACGAGCATCTGGATACTCTTTTGCATGCCGACCTGCTTGTTCTGTCTTTCCCGCTGTGGTGGTTCTCGGTACCCGCCATCCTCAAGGGATGGATCGACCGGGTCTTCATCATGGGCTCGGTGTTCGGCGGCGGTAAGTACGGATACTTCGACGAAGCAGCCCTGGCCGGCCGGCGAGCCGTCTTGCTGGTCACCACCGGCGGATCGGCCGAGTCGTTCAGCCCGAGCACAGGTGCGGGCAACCTGCCCGCCCTGCTCTTCCACATCGACCACGGCCTGCGTTTCGTCGGGTACGACGTCCTCGAGCCCGTCGTGACCTGGGGACCGGTACGCCAAAGCGAGGCGGAGCGCAGCGCATCGCTCGCCGCGGTCCAGGCCGCCTTCGAGCAGGTCGACAACCGGCCGATCGCGCCCTTCGACCCGATCTGAACCCTCGGCGGGAGGCACTCCGTTGCGCCATCCCGACGCTCCGCGTAGTTTTACTACCAACTTCAGGTGGCTCCGGGATCGCTACGCGGCGCGTGCGCGACAGCCCGGCCGAACCGCCCGATCCCCTGCCCCAGCAGTGCGTGACGACGTCACCGAGTGTCGAGCCCCGCCTGAGACGTCGCTCCGGAAAGGCAGACAGATGCCACTGAAGCCCGAGGACTACGAAGCGATCCGCGGACTCTACGGGCGCTACTCGATGGCCGTGGACACCGGTGACCTAGACGCGTTCGTCGCCTGCTTCGCGCCCGACGCGGACTACAGCTACGAGGGACTCCCCGAGCACCTGGGCCGCAATGGCTCGCACGTCGGCCACGAAGCGATTCGCGCACTCGCCGCCGACATCTGGGCCGGCACGCAGGGCCACGTCACGCACGTCCAGGTTCCGCAGACGATCAGCGGGGATGGCGACGAAGCTCAGGTCGTCGTCTACGACCACGTGCTGAGGCGCGGGCCGGCACCGCACGCCGGGGTCATCCACACCGCAACCGCCGAGGACACCCTCGTGCGTTTGGGCGATGGCTGGGTCTTCAAAGTACGGGTCGGGCACATCCACATCCACGACACGACACCCGAGCCGACGGATGTGCTCGTGCAGGCGCGAGACAGTCTCGTCGCCGCGGTGCACAACTCGTACCGATAGTCCGAGCAGTCGCCTGGCCGCTGAAGTCGCTCGCAACCAGATTCGAGGAAGTGAACCATCGTGGTGCCGAAGGAGGACCCAGCGTCGGTGGATGACGTCGTTCAAAGCATGACGCTGGAAGAGAAAGCGTCGCTCACCCTCGGTTCCGGCCACTGGTCCACGGCGGCCGTCGAACGCCTGGGTGTCGGCACGGTCATGATGTCCGACGGACCACATGGCCTGCGCACCCAGCTGGGCGAAGCCGACCACGTCGGTTTCTCCGGAAGCGTGCCCGCGACGTGCTTCCCCACCTCAGCCGCGCTGGCCTCGTCCTGGAACACCGACCTGTTCGCCGAAGTCGGCCGCGCGATCGCGCGCGAGGCCCGGAAGTGGTCGGTGAACGTCGTTCTCGGCCCCGGGATCAACATGAAGCGTTCCCCCTTGTGCGGGCGCAACTTCGAGTACCTTTCGGAAGATCCGTGGCTCGCGGGTGAACTCGCGACGGCGATGGTGCGTGCCGTCCAGGAGCTCGGGGTCGGCACATCCTTGAAGCACTTCGCCGCGAACAACCAGGAGACCGACCGGCTTCGCGTGAGCGCCGACGTCGACGAACGAACGCTGCGGGAGATCTACCTCCCGGCGTTCGAGCGGGTTGTCAAAGACGCGCGGCCGTGGACGGTCATGTGCTCGTACAACCGGGTCAACGGGATCTACGCGAGCGAACACCGATGGCTGCTGACCGAGGTTCTTCGTGACGAGTGGGGCTTCGACGGGGTCGTCGTCTCGGACTGGGGCGCGGTGAACGACCGTGTCGCCGCCTTGGCAGCCGGACTCGACCTGGAGATGCCGCCCGACATCGGCCGGAGCGACGCCCGGATCATCGCCGCCGTGCGCAGCGGTCAACTGGCCGAACGCGTCCTCGACGAGACTGCTCGACGCCTCGTCGAGCTTGCTCGCCGCGCGGGACCCGGAACATCCGATCCGTCCGACTTCGATGAGGGCGCCCACCACGAGTTGGCGCGACAGGCGGCACGCGAGAGCGCAGTCCTGCTCAAGAACGACAACGCGGTACTTCCGCTTCACCCGGCCGCCGGCCAGACGGTTGCCGTCATCGGCGAGTTCGCGCGCACTCCTCGCTTCCAAGGCGCCGGCAGCTCGCGGGTCAACGCCACTCGCGTGGATGTCCCACTCGACGAGCTGACTGCCGGGCTTCCGGATGACGTATCGGTCGTCTTCGCTCCCGGCTTCGGACTGGAAGGGGATGCCATCGACCGGGCGCTGATCTCGGAAGCGGTGGCTGCGGCGCGCTCGGCTGACCACGTAGTGCTGTTCCTGGGGCTGCCGGCCGGCGCCGAGTCGGAAGGATTCGACCGGACGCACATGCAGCTGCCCACCGATCAGCTCGCGTTGATCGATGCGGTGGCGGACGTCCCCGCGAACGTCGTCGTCGTGTTGACGAACGGATCGAGCGTGCTGGTGGAGCCGTGGCAGGCCAAGGTCGCGGCGGTGCTGGAGAGCTGGCTCGCCGGTCAGGCGGCCGGCGGCGCGATCGCCGACCTGTTGCTCGGCGTCGCCAATCCGTCGGGCAAGCTGGCCGAGACGATTCCGGCCCGGCTCGAGGACATCCCGTCCATCTTGAACTTCCCCGGCGACACGGGGCACGTTCGTTACGGTGAAGGCCTGTTCATCGGGTATCGCGCCCACGACAAGCTCGGCCAGCGGGTCAGCTACCCGTTCGGGTTCGGTCTGTCGTACACGACGTTCTCCGTCACCGACGTCGAAGTCGCGCTCACGGGATCTCCGGAAGGCGGAGATCTGGAAGCCCTCGTGACCGCGGTCGTGCGGAACACCGGCGAGCGTCGCGGCGCCGAGGTCGTCCAGGTCTACATCGAAGATGTGCGGTCGTCGGTGACTCGACCGATCCGCGAACTCAAGGCCGCAACCAAGATCGAGCTCGGCCCGGGCGAGTCCGGGCGGGTTGCGCTGAAGCTCGACCAGCGGGCGTTCGAATTCTGGTCCGAGACGCACCGCCGCTGGGCCCTGGAGGAAGGTCCTCGCCCGGCCGGTCACCGGCCGACGCGTCGCCCAGGCTCGCCGCGCAGCCCGGCGCGTGCACGCCGGCACGTCCGGCCGGCTCGGCGGACGCATCCTCGACCTGCTCACGCCCGGCACCTCGGCGACCCGCTCCGGGCGGCC
>NZ_JBICSQ010000069.1:0-45189 GCF_043197175.1 Amycolatopsis sp. NPDC049252 | reverse complement strand
CCCTTGGGGCGCCCGGTCGAGCCGGACGTGTAGATGACGTAGGCGATGCCGTCCGGCGCGGGCGGGTTCTCCGTGGACGACTCCGCCCACACCGCCGGGTCGCTCAGGTCCAGGGTCTCGGCGTCGAGGGTGACGCCGCTGGTGAGCACGACGCGGGCACCCGCGTCGGCCAGCACCAGAGCCTGCCGCTGCGCCGGGTTGGCCGGGTCGAGCGGGACGTAAGCCGCACCGCTCTTCAGCGCGCCCAGGATGCCCACGACCAGGTCGGCCGAGTTCGGCGCGCACACGCCGACCACGCCGCCGGCGCCGATGCGGTGCGCGACGCGGTTGGCCCGCGCGTTCAGCTCGGCGTACGTCAGGCGCACGCCGCCCAGGTCGACCGCCACCGCGTCCGGGGTCTGCGTCACCTGCTCCTCGAAGCGCGCGACGACCGGCGGAGCGTCCGAAGTGGACGTTCCGCTCCACGCCAGCACCTGGGCGCGCTCGGCGTCGGAGAGCAGCGGGAGGTCCGCCACCGGCGTCGCGGGGTCCTCGACGGCCGCGGAGAGCAGGCCCAGGAACCGGTCCACCATGGACTCCGCCGTGGCCCGGTCGAACAGGTCGGTGCGGTAGAGCAGGCGGCCGTCGACGGCGGTCAGGTCGATCGCGACGTCGTCCTTGGCGGTGGCGTAGCGGACCGGCTCGATGCCCGAGTCCGGGATGAAGTTGAACCCGATCTGGTAGAGCGCCTGCACCGCCGGGTCACGCTCCGGGCGGACCGCGTCGGCGACCAGCTGGAACGGCACCCGGCCGTGCTCGATCGCGTCCAGCACCGCCGTGCGGACCCGGCCGACCAGGTCGGCGAACGACGGGTCCCCTCCGCAGTCGACCCGGATGGCCAGCTGGTTGACGAACATCCCGATCAGCGGCGCCAGCTCCGGCAGGTCTCGCCCGGCGACCGGCACCCCGACCACGACGTCGTGCTGCCCGGACAGCCGGGACAGCAGCGCGGTGTACCCGGCCAGCAGCACCATGAACGGCGACGCCGACAGCTCCCGGCCGACGGCGCCGGCCTTCTCGAGCAGCCCGGCGGGCAGGTCGAAGTCGACCTGGTCGCCGGCGAACCCGAACTCCGCCGGGCGCGGCCGGTCGGTCGGCAGGCTGTGCACGGGCGGGAGCCCGGCCAGCCGGTCGCGCCAGTAGTCCAGCTGGGCGCGCACCAGCGGCAGCTGGCCGCGCTGCCAGGCCGAGTAGTCCGGGTACTGGATGGCCAGCTCGGGCAGCTTCGGCAGCCGGCCTTCGGCGACGGCGTCACACGCCTCGTTCAGCTCGCTGCCCAGCACCGGCACCGAACCGGCGTCGAACACCGTGTGGTGCACGACGAAGGTGAGCAGCCAGTCCGTGTCGGCCAGCCGGCACAGCTGGGCCCGCCACGGCGGCGCGGTTTCGAGGGGGATCGGCCGGCGGGCGATCGCCTGGGCCAGCTCGGCGGCCCGGGCTTCGCGTTCGGCGGCCGGGAGGTCACGCAGGTCGTGCACCTCCGGCTCGATCGGGACGTGCTCGTGCAAGACCTGGACGAGCGCGCCGTCCGCCATCCGGAACGCGGTGCGCAGAGCTTCGTGCCGGCCGACGACCACGCCGATCGCCGCGCGCCACTGCGACTCGGTGAGCGGCAGGTCCTGCCGCACCTGGCACGGCAGGTTGTACACCGGCGAGGCGGGGTCGAGCTGGTTCGACAGCCAGATCCGCTCCTGCCCGAACGAGGCCGGGAACGTCCATTCCTTCGTGTCGGTCATGTCTCCTGCTTCAGCGCTCGAGCTTGGGGATGGTGGTGGCGGCGGGTTCTTCGGGTGCTGCATCGCTTCGCAGCTCCTCGATCCGCTCGACGAGCGTGGCCACCGTGGAGGATTCGAACAGCGTCTTCATCGCCAGCCGGGCGCCGGTGGTCTTGCGGACCTGGGCGATGAGCTGGATGGCGACCAGGGAGTTGCCGCCGAGGGCGAAGAAGTCGTCGTGGACGCCGATGCGCTCGACGCCGAGGACTTCGGCCCACTGCCGGGCGATCTCCGCTTCGAGATCGGTGCGCGGGGCGACGTAGTCGTCCTGGGCCAGCGGCTTGGCCGCGGGCTCCGCGACTTCTTCGGTCTCCACCAGCGCTTCGGCCGTCACGCGACGGTCGAAGAGGTCCCGCACCGGGCGGGTGCTGATGACGACCTGACCGCCGAGCCCCGGTGTCAGGGCCCGCAGGAACGCCTCGGCGCCGTCGACCGGCCGGATCCCGGCCGACGTCCCCGCCACCGCGGGCGGCTTCGACGCGAGCCCGCCGCTGACCGCGTTCTCGTCGACCTGGCGCAGCACGAAGTCCTCGATCTCGGCCACCACGCGGCCGTCGTCGGCGCACAGCGTCAGGTCCGCGGCGATCACCTGGTCACCGCCGGAATCCCGGTAGCGCAGGTGGCTGTGGAAGCTCGCCGGCAGGACGTCGTGCACGACCACGCGGCCGTAGCTCATCGGCAGGTACGTGCCGCTGCCCCGGCCGCGGCCGAACGCCGTCGCGATGTCGAGCAGCGCCGGGTGCAGACCCCAGCCGGTGTCGCCGGCCGCCGCGTCCGGCGCGACGATCGACGCGAGTTCCTCGTGCTCGCCCAGGTGGTGGGTCCGCAGCGCGGCCCAGCGCGGGCCGAAGGTGACCATGCTGGTCCGGCCGGTGCCGAAGCCGTTTCCGTCGTCGAGCACCTCGGTCCGGCTCCGGATGGCGTCGAGGTCCACTGTGGACACACTCGGCGCCGGAACCCAGCCGGCGGAGCCCCGGACGTGCGTCTTGGTCATCCCGGCCACACGGCTCGTCACGGTGAAGGCGTCACCCTCGAAGCCGACGCGGTACTCGGCGACCGAACCTTCCGGCACCGAAAACGGCTCCAGGAACGCGACGTCGCGCAGCTCGACGACATGACCGTCGCCCGGCTTCGGCAGCGCCGCTTCGACGGCCGCCCGCACGGTCTCCAGGTGCCCGGTCCCGGGCACCACCGGCACACCGGCGATCCGGTGCTCGTCGAGCAGCCAGTGCCCGGCCGCCGAGACGAGCCCGTGGACACCACCCGCACTGCGCGTGGTCAGCACCGGGTGCGAGACCGGGCCGTCGGCCCGTTCGCGCGTCGACCGGATCAGCGACGGCGCTTCGACCTCGGCGGCCATGCCGACCTCGTCCCAGCCGCCCCAGTCGTGCGAGACGACCCGGGCCTGCCAGCTGTGGTCACCGCGGGCGTAGGCGTCGAGGAAGTTGTTGGCCGCGCAATAGTCGACCTGCCCGAAGTCCCCGGACACCGAGGTGACCGACGAGCACAGCGCGACGAAGTCCATCGGCCGGTCCGAGAACGTCTCGGCCAGCGCGAGGGTGCCGCCGATCTTCGGCGCGAGCACCGTCTCGGCGGCCGACCGCTCCTTGACCTCGGCGACACCGCCGCCGGGCAGCCCGGCCGCGTGGACGATCCCGTCCAGGCCGGCGAACTCGCGCTCGGCCAGCTCCCGGATCTCCCGCAGCCGCGCCGGGTCGGTGACGTCGGCGGCGAGCACGTGCACCACCGCGCCGGCCGCCTCCATCCGCCGGACGGCGAGCATCGCGCGCCCGAGCCGGTCGGTGCCACCCTGCGCGGCCAGGTGCGCGTCCCACTCCTCACGCGGCGGCAAGCCGTTGCGGGACAGCAGGATGAGCTTCGCCCGGACGCGCAGGGCGAAGTCCTCGGCGAGGGTGATGCCGATCCCGCCCGTGCCGCCGGTGATCAGGTAGCGGCCTTCCGGACGCAGGACCGGCGTCTCGGCTTCGGGCAGGGTGAGCTGCGTGTGGCCGAGCACCCAGCGGCGGCCGCGGCGCAGCGCGACCTCGGCGTGGGCGTCCGCCGGCGCGGACAGCTCGGCGACGACCTCGGCGGTGAGCGTCTCGACGTCGATCCGGCGGACGACCGTGCCGGGCTGTTCCAGGGGCAGCACGCGGGCGATCCCGGCGAGCGTCGCGTGCTCGGGCCGGGTCAGGTCGGTCCCGGTGACGTCGGCGGTGCCGGTGCTCAGCACGTCGATCCGCAGCGGCTCGGCCCACGCCTGGACCAGGTTGAGCACGCTGAAGAAGCCGCGGTCCTGGGCGGCCATCCCGGTCTCGGTGCCGCCCAGAGCCCACGCGTGCACGACCCGTTCGGGCCGGGTGCCGAGCGCGGCGACCAGTGCGTCGTAGTCCGCGCGCTCCCCCGGCCGGACGGTGAACCCGCCGTCGACCGCGGCGAACCGCGCACCCGGGCGGACCTCGGTGACCGCGACACCCGCGTCGCGCAGGAGCCCGGGCAGGACGTCGTCGTCGACGAACGCGAGGCAGGAGGCGAACGGTTCGCGCCGCACCTCCGGCCCGGCCTGCCGCCACGACGGCACCGCGAACCACTCTTCGAGCGGCAACGGCCCGCTCGGCTTCACCGGCTCGGTGACCGTCCCCGCCGGATCGGGATCGACCCAGTACCGCTTGCGTGCGTAGGGATAGCCGGGCAGCGGCACACGGTACCCGGACGTCACGGAATCCAGGATCAGCCCGTGTGTCCACAGCAGACCGGCGGCCGCGTAGAGCGTCTCGACGTCGCCCTCGCGGTCGGTGCGGCCGGGCAGGCTCGGCTGCGGCGCGGGCAGGCCCTTCGGCACCTGGCCGCGGGCCAGCCCGGCCAGCTGGTGGCCCGGGCCGCACTCGACCAGTGCCCACCGCTCGCCGCCGGCGAACAGCGTCCGCACGCAGTCGCCGAAGCGGACGGCCTGGCGCAGGTGCGCGGCCCAGTAACCGGGGTCGGTGGCCTGGGCGTCGGTGATCCAGTCGCCGGTCAGGTTGGAGAGGAACGGCAGCGACGGCGCCGAACGCGGCACCGCGGCGACGGCCTCGGTGAACTCCGCCAGGATCGGGTCCATCATCGGCGAGTGGAACGCATGCGACGTCACCAGCTCGCGGCACTGCACGTCGCTGGACTTGAGCCGCGCGGCGAAGCCGGCCACGACCTCGGACGGGCCCGCGACGACGCAGGTCCCCGGCCCGTTGACCCCGGCGATCGAGAGACCTTCGGGCAGCCGCCGGGCCACGGCGTCCTCGTCCAGCTGGATCGCGAGCATCGCGCCGGCCGGCATCGACTGCATCAGCGCACCGCGCCGGACGACCAGCTTCAGCGCGTCGGCCGGGGTGAACACGCCGGCGACGGTCGCGGCGACGTACTCGCCGATCGAGTGGCCGATCATCGCGCCGGGCCGGACACCCCAGCTGCGCCAGAGCGTGGCCAGGGCGTATTCAACGACGAACAGCGCGGGCTGCGTGTACCGCGTCTCCCGCAGCTTCGTGTCACCGCCGCGCTCGAGGATCAGCTCCTTCAGGCCCGGGATCTCGGCCAGCTCGCAGCACTCGTCGACGGCCGCGGCGAACACCGGCTCGCTGCGGTACAGCTCCGCGCCCATCCCGGCGTACTGGGAACCCTGGCCGGAGAACAGGAACGCGACCTTCAGCTCGTCCGCTTTCGCCGTGACCAAACGACGTGTGTCGCGGAGACCGTCGACGGCGTCCTCGGGATCGCGGGCGACGACGGCCGCGCGGTGCGGGTACTCCGTGCGCCCGGCCGCAAGGGTGTGGGCGACGTCGGCGAGGTCGAGGTCGACGTCCCCGGCCAGCCGATCGGCCAGCCGGTCGACGGCGACGGCGAGGGCGTCCGGCGTGTTCGCCGAGACCCGCAGCAGGTGCGCCGGGTGCGGCAGGCGGCGACGCTGCGGAACCGGCGCTTCCTCCAGCACTAAGTGGGCGTTGGTGCCACCGACGCCGAACGAACTGACGCCCGCCCGGCGCGGCGCGTCGCCCGCCTCCCATTTCGTCACCGTGCGGGCCGGGTAGAACGGGCTCGCCGGGAAGTCGATGCCCGGGTTGGCCTCGGTGTAGTTGATGGTCGGCGGGATGAGGCCGTGTTCCATGGCCAGGACGGTCTTGATCAGCGCCACCACCCCGGCGGCCTGGGACAGGTGGCCGATGTTCGACTTGACCGAGCCGATCGCGCACCAGGCCGTGTCCGGCACGCCGTGGCCGTACACAGTGGACAGTGAGGTGACCTCGATCGGGTCGCCCAGCGCGGTGCCGGTGCCGTGTGCCTCGACGTACCCGATGGTGCGCGGGTCGACCCCGGCCATGCCGACGGCCTGGGCGATCGCCTCGGTCTGGCCGGCGACGCTCGGTGCCGAGAAGCCGACCTTGGTGGCGCCGTCGTTGTTGATCGCGTTGCCGAGCACCACCGCGCGGATGTGGTCGCCGTCCTCGATGGCCTGGGCCAGCCGCTTGACGAGGACCACGCCGACGCCACTGCTCCACACCGTGCCGTTGGCCTCGGCGTCGAACGCGCGGACGTGCCCGTCCGGCGAAGTGAAGCCGTCGACGCCCATGTAGCCGATACCGTGCGGCATCTCCAGGTTCACGCCGCCGGCCAGCGCCATCTCGCACTCGCCGTTGCGCAGCGCCTCGCAGGCGAGGTGCACGGCGACCAGCGACGTCGAGCACGCCGTGTGCAGCGCCAGGCTCGGGCCGCGCAGGTTCAGCTTGTAGGACACCGACGTCGTCAGGTAGCTCGGCTGGTTGCCCGTGGACATCCCGATGCCGCCGTGCTGCGAGGCCATGATCCGGTCGTTGCGCAGCAGGTTCTCGATCAGGTAACCGGTCCGGCCGGAACCGCCGTAGACGCCGATGGCGCCGCGGTAGCGGGCCGGGTCGTAGCCGCCGTCGGTGAGGGCGGCGTGGCAGGCCTCGAGGAACACCCGGTGCTGCGGGTCGGTGATCTCGGCTTCGCGGCTGGTCATGCCGAACAGCTCGGCGTCGAACTCGTCGAAGCCGTCGACGACCGTGGTGGCGTTGACCCAGCTGGGATCCTCCAGCGTTTCCGGGTCGGCGCCGCGGGCCAGCAGCTCCTCGGTGGTCGCGGGCCTGATCGACTCGACGCCGTCGACGAGGTTGCGCCAGAACTGGCGGAGGTCGCCGGCGCCGGGGACGCGGGCGGCCATCCCGACGATCGCGATCGGCTCGGCGCCGGGTTCGCCGGGGCCGCTTTCGAAGTCGTGGGTCACTGGTGGCGCTCCTGTTCGTGGCCGTTCGTGGCGGCCGGGCGGCGGGGTCTTCTGGACGGGGTGCGCCCCCGGCGGGCGGCGACCCGCTCGGCGGCGCGGGCCAGCGCGGTGTCGGGCTTCGCCTCGGCCGCCGCGTGGACGTGGGCGGCGAGGGCGCGGACGGTGGGGTGGCTGAACAGCTCGACGACCGGGATGCGGCGGCCGAGCCGGCCGGTGATCTGGGCGTGCACCTGCATCAGGGCGAGCGAGTGGCCCCCGACGTCGAAGAAGTTGTCGGTGACGCCCACGCTTTCGACGCCGAGCACGTCTCGCCAGGCCTGCGCGATCACCGCCTCGGTCGCGGCCAGCGCCGTGACGTCGGCGACGACCGGGCCGGGCGCGGGTTCCGCGCGGGTCATCGCGCCCGGCGCGGCGGTGCGCACCGAAGGCCGCGGCGTCTCGGGCAGGCACGTGCCGACCGGCTGATCCGGCGCGGCGGCCAGCCCGGCGAGCAGGTCCGCGTAGTCCGCGGCGAGCGCGGTCATCCGGGCGGCGTCGAACAGGTCCGGGTTGTAGAGCAGCTCGACGCCGTGGCCGAGGACGTAGACGGTCAGGTCGAACGGCGACCCCGGCTTGGCGACCGGCAGCCATCCCGCCCGCACGCCGGGCAGCTCCAGGCGCGGCTCGGTGAAGTTCAGGACGTTCACCATCACCTGCACCAGCGGCGCCCGCGCGGGATCGCGGGGCACGCCGAGGGCGGTCACGAGCTGCTCGATCGACGCGGCCGGGTGCGCGGTCGCGGCCAGCAGCTCGGCCCCGCCGCGGCGGGCGTGCATGGCGAAGTCCGCGTCGTCGTCGGCGCGCAGCCGCACCGGCACGATGTCCACGAAGAACCCGGCGACGTCCTGGGTCTCGGGCAGCTGCCGGTCGGCGACGACGGTGGCGACCAGGTGGTCGTCGCCGCCGGTGAGCCGGTGCAGCAGCTGCCCGAACGCGGCCAGCAGCACCCCGGCCTGGGTGGTGCCGGTCCGCGCGGCCAGCTCCCGGACGGCGTCGGGGGCGCCGTCCGGGAACACCTGGTGCACGCTCGCGCCGTGGTAGGTCTGCACGGCGGGGCGTGGCCGATCGCGTGGCAAGTCCACTGTGGATGGTGCCCCGGCCAGGTGCTCGGTCCACCACGCGAGGTCGACGGCCTCACGACGGCTGTCGCGGTCCGCGCGCCACGCCGCGTAGTCCGCATAGGACGCGACGAGCGGCGGCAGCGGCTCACCGGCATAGGCCGCCGAGAGGTCGGCGCACAGCAGGTCCTGGGACCAGCCGTCGAACACGGCGTGGTGCAGCGTGAAGCCGAGCACGTGCTCGTCCGGCCCGAGCTCGTAGAGCCGGACCCGCCACGGCGGCTCGCGGTCGAGGTGCACCGGGGTCGCGGCGTCGACGGCCAGCCGGTCGGCGAGGAACGGCTCGGTCAGGCTGGTGACCGGCAGCGGAATGTCTTCCACGGGACGGCGTTCCGCTTGCGGGACACCGTCGACCGGGCGGATCCGCCAGCGCAGGATGTCGTGCCGCTCGGCCACCGCGCGCAGAGCGGCGCGCAGCCGCAATTTGTCGAGCGGGCCGGACAGCCGGAAGGCCATCGCGATGTTGTAGGGGGCCGCGTCCGGGGCGAGCTGGTCCAGGAACCACAACCGGCGTTGCGGCGGGGACAGCGTGGGTGCGTGCCCGGTGGTCAGGCCGGGCCCGGTCAGCGGCGCGGCGGCGGCCACCCGCCGGGCGACGCCGTCGAGGGTGCGCCCGGCCAGGACGTCTTCGGTGGCGACGTCGGCGGCCAGGTCGGCGCGCAGGGCCGCGACCAGCCGCATCGCGGCGATCGAGTCGCCGCCGGAGGCGAAGAAGTCGGGGCCCGCCCCGGCGCCGAGGACCGTCCGCCACACCCGCGCGACCGCTTGGGCCACCGGCGTTTCCGGCTCGCCGAGTGCGTCCGGCGTCTCGACTTCGGCCAGGGCGCGCAGGGCGGGGCGGTCGATCTTGCCGGTCACGGGGTTGACCGGCAGGGTTTCGAGCCACTGGATGGCGGCCGGGCGCATCGCCTCGGTCAGCCGCACGCCGGTGTAGGCGCGGACGTCCTCGTCGGAAGGCCGCGAGGCGGCGGCCGGAGTCAGGAACGCGACCAGCCGGGTGCCGCGCGGGCCTGGCACCGCTTCCACCGCGACCGCGCCCACCTGCGGGTGCGCGCCCAGCGCGGCCTCGACCTCACCCAGTTCGATGCGCTGCCCGCGCACCTTGACCTGCCGGTCGGCGCGGCCGGCGAACTCCAGCCGGCCGTCCGGCAGGACCCGCGCCAGGTCACCGGTGCGGTAAGCGCGCTCCCCCGGCGTGAACGGGTCCGGGACGAACTTCCGCTCGGTCAGCTCCGGGCGGCCGAGGTATCCGGCGGCCACCCCCGGGCCGCCGATCAGCAGTTCGCCGACCTCGCCCGGCGCGACCGGCCGCAGGTCGGCGTCCACGACGTACGCACGGTGGTTCGGCGTCGGCGTGCCGAGCGGCAGCGGGTCGGCGGGCAGGCCGGTGACCTCGTCGGTGACCACGACGACGGTCGTCTCGGTCGGGCCGTACACCTGGAAGAACCGGCGGCCGGGCAGCCAGCGCGCGGCCAGCTCGGCGGGCACCGGCTCCCCGCCGCAGGCCACGGTCTGCCAGCCCGGCACGTCCGCCGGGTTCAGCGTCGCGAGCAGCGTCGGTGTGACGAAGCCCCAGTCGACGTCGTGCTCGACGACGAACCGGCGCAGCCGTTCGGGGTCGGCCCGGTCGGCCGAGCCGGCCAGCTGCACCGAGCCGCCGCGGGTCAGCGGCACGAAGACGTCCATGGTGAACGCGTCGAAGCCGAGTGAGGAGATGCCGAGCGTGCGGGTGCCCGGGCCGACGCCGAGGCGCCCGGCGAAGCCGGTGACGAACGCGACGACGTTGCGGTGGCTGGTCAGCACGCCCTTCGGCCGCCCGGTCGAGCCGGACGTGTAGAGCACGTGGGCGGTGCTGTCCGGGGTGGCCGGGCAGACGCCGGGCTCGCCGGGCGACGGGACGTCGAGGGCCTCGATCCCGTCCACCGCACCGAATTCCGCGACGGCCGCGTCCCCGATGACGAGCGTGACGCCGGCGTCGGCGGCGATCCCGGTCAGCCGGGCCCGCGGGCCGCCCGGTTCGAGCGGCACGTAACAGCCGCCCGAGAGCAGGACGCCGAGGACCGTCGCCACGAGCGCGGGACGCCGGTGGGCGCACACGCCGACCCGGGTTTCGACGCCCGCGCCGCGTTCGCGCAGCAAGGCCGCGACACCCCAGGCGGCGGCGACCAGCTCAGCGTAGGTCAGCCGGGTTTCGCCCTGCCGTACGGCGAGCGCGTCCGGCGTCCGGCGAGCCTGCTCCAGGATCAGTCCGGCGACCGTGGTGTCCGGATAGGACTGTGGCGGGCCGTGCGTGCCCGCGACGGGCAGCGTGTCGGTCACGGTGAACTCCCCAGTTCGGTTTGCGGCCCGGGACCGCGGTGGCGGCCGGGCTGGTACGGGTCACGGGTGGTCACCCGGGACCGGTGGGTCGATCCAGAACCTGCTGCGCTGGAAGGGATATCCGGGCAGCGGCACCCGGCCCGGTTCCGCGCCGTCGTGCCGGGCGGCCCAGTCGACGTCGCCACCGTTCACCCAGCGCGCGGCCAGTTCGTGGGCCGCACCGGGTGGCCCGGCGACGTCGGTGTTTTCGCCCAGCAGGAAGTCCAGGGCTTCGACGGCCTCCGCGGCGGTCGTCGCGACCACGGCGGCGCGGGCCGCGAACGCCCGGCGTCCGACGGCGAGGGTGTAGGCGACGTCGGCCAGGGGCGGCGGGTCGTCCGCAAGGCGGTCGTGCAGCCGGGAAAGCGCTTCGCGCAACGCTTTCGCGTCCCGCGCGGACACCGGCAGCACGTACGGGCCGTCGGCGGTGACCCGCGGCCCGGCGGCCGGCGCCTCTTCGACGACGACGTGGACGTTGGTGCCACCCATCCCGAACGAGCTGACCCCGGCGACCCGGCGTTCCACGTCCGGCCAGTCGGCGGCCTTCACCGGGACGTACCAGGGACCGCCGTGCAGGTCGACCTCCGGGTGCGGCGCGGTGAAGTGCAGGTTCGGCGGGATCACGCCGTGACGCACGGAAAGCACGGTCTTGATCAGCCCGGCCACCCCGGCGGCGGCGTCGAGGTGCCCGATGTTCGTCTTGACCGAGCCGAGCGCGCACGTCCCGGACGGGACGTCCCGGTAGACCCGGTTCAGCGCGGCCACCTCGATCGCGTCCCCCAGCGGGGTGCCGCTGCCGTGGGCCTCGACCAGCCGGACCTCGGCCGGGTCGACCTCGGCGACGGCCAGCGCTTCGGCGACGGCCGCGGCCTGCCCGGCCGCGCCCGGCACGGCGTACCCCGCGCGGTCGGGACCGTCGTTGGTCATCGCCCAGCCGGGCAGCACGGCGTGGATGTGGTCGTGGTCGGCGAGCGCGTCGGCCAGCCGCCGCAGCACCACGACCCCCGCGCCGGACCCGAACCCGGCGCCCTCGGCCGCGACGTCGAACGCGCGGCAGCGGCCGTCCGGCGAGGCGAGCCCGCCACTGCGGTACCGCGGCCAGGTGACGCTCACTCCCCCGGCGAGCGCCAGGTCACAGCGGTATTCGGTGAGGCTCTGGGCGGCGAGGCCGACCGCGGCCAGCGAACTGGAGCAGGCGCTCTGGACGGCGAGCGCGGGCCCGGTCAGGCCGAGCCGGTAGGCGACCTGGCCGGGCAGGTGGTCGGTGAGCTGGCGGCCGAGCAGCCGGCCCTCCCAGTCGTCCGGGTCGACGTCACCGGTCACCGCCGGGTTCCCGAACAGGTGGAACAGGAAGTAGCGGTTCACCCCGGCGGAGGTGAAGACGCCGACCGGGCCGGTCTCCCGCGCCGGGTCGCGGCCCGCGTCCTCCAAGGCCCGCCACGCCGTCTCCAGGAAGAGCCGGTGCTGCGGATCGGTGCGAGCGGCTTCGTCGGCGGTGAAGCCGAAGAACTCCGCGTCGAAGTCCTCGACACCGTCCAGCCGGCCGCCGGCACGGACGTGCGCCGGGTCACCGCGCAGGCCGGGCCCGATGCCGAGCGCGGCGAGCTCGTCGTCGGTGTGGTCGTGGATCGAATCGACCCCAGCGCACAGGTTCCACCAGAACGCCGGCGCGTCGGGCGCACCCGGGAACCGGCAGGCGATCCCGACGACGGCGATCAGGTCGCCACCGTCCATTTCCGACGGCGACCCGGCGGCCTGCGGACTGTCCGAAGTGGACTCACCGAGGTAGGCCGCCTGGGCCGCGACGGTGGGGTGTTCCAGCAGGCCGAGCAGCGGGACGTCGGTGCCGAACTCCGCCGCCAGCCGCTGCTGGACGCGGCCCAGCAGCAGCGAGTGCCCACCGACGTCGAAAAAGGCATCGGTGACGCCGAAACTCGCATGGCCCAGGACGTCGCGCCAGATCGCGTGGACCCGCTGCTCGGCCTCGGTCATGGGCGGGATCTCGGCAGGTGCGGACGGCCGCGGGCCCGGAAGCGCTTCCTCGTCGAGCTTGCCGGTGACGGTCAGCGGGAACGCCGCCACCACGATCACCGCGGAAGGCACGGCGTAAGCGGGCAAGGCCTCGGCCAGCGCCGACCGCAGGGCGGCCGGATCCGGCCCGGTGTCCTCGGCCGGGCCCGACGCGGTGACGCTCGCCGAAGCGGGCTGAGTGTCGCTCGCCGGAGCGGGCGAAGGGCCGACCGGCACCGCGGATCGGATATCGGCGGCCGGATCAGGCACGGCGCCAGCCGCCCCGGCAGACCCAACACCGCCCACCGAAGCAGACGAAAGACCAACCGGCACCGCGGATCGGATACCGGCCGCCGGATCACCCACGGCGCCACCCGCCCCGGCAGACCCAACACCGCCCACCGAAGCAGACGAAAGACCAACCGGCACCGCGGATCGGCTGGCGCTCGCCGGGACCACGTAGGCGAGCAGCTCACCGTCGCGGACGATGGCTCGCGCCTCCGCCACCTGCGGTGCTTCCGCGAGCTTCGCCTCGATCTCCGTCAGCTCGACCCGGAACCCGCGCACCTTGACCTGGCGGTCCAGCCGGCCGAGGCAGACCAGGTTCCCGTCCGGCAGCACTTCGCCCAGGTCGCCGGTGCGGTACGTGCGGAGCCCGTCCGCGGTGGTGCCGAACGCCGGGCTCGGCCGGTCCAGGTAGCCCTCGGCCAGGAACTCGCTCCGGACCTCCAGCTCACCACCTTCCAGCACGGTCAGCTCGTAGCCCGGCAGCGCGGTGCCGATCGGCAGCGGGCCGGTGGCGTCCGGGTCGACGTCGGCGCTGGTCAGGCGGTGGTGCGCGGCGAACGTCACCTCGGTCGCGCCGTAGCCGTTGACGAACACGCAGCCGTCGGCGAAGCGGCCGCGGCGGACGTCGGCGTAGGTCGACGGCTCGCCGCCCAGGAGCACCGTCCGGACCGACGGCAGCTCCCCCTCGAAGCTGTCGAGCAGGTGGCGGTAGACCGTCGGCGTCGAGTGGTAGATCGTCACCTCGTGCCGCGCCAGCTCGCGCGCGGCGTGCGCGACCCCGTGGACGCGCAGGTCCACGGGCACGACGGCGGCGCCGGTGAGCAGCGCCGGGTACAGGTCCGGGATCGCGGCGTCGAACCCGAAGGACGCGAGCAGGCTCAGCCGGTCCGCCGCGGTGATGCCGAGGCTCGCGATCTGGTTGTCCACCACGTGCAGCAGGTTGCGGTGGGTCTGCGCGAAGGCCTTCGGCGTGCCGGTGGAGCCCGACGTGAACAGGACGTACGCGGGCGTGTCCGGGTCCGGGTCGGGCACCGGCAGCGGCGCGGTCTCCGACCCGACCGGGACGACCCGGGCGGACCCGTGGTGGCACAGGGCTTCCGCGAGGGCGACGTGCTCGGCGTCGGCCAGCACGGCCGAGACGCGGGCGGCGTCGACCTGGTGCGCGAGCCGGTTACGCGGGAACGTCGGGTCCAGCGGGACGTACCCGCACCCGGCGGCGAGCGTGCCCAGGATCGCGGCGATCGCCCGCGTGCCGTGCCCGGTGACGAGCCCGACCCGGTCGCCCGGCCGGACGCCCGCGTCGAGCAGCCGCGCGGCGTGCCCGCCGGCGAGCCCCGCCAGCCGGGCGTAGCTCACCACCGCGTCGTGCTCGACGACGGCGATCCGGTCGGGCGACTGCCGGGCGATTCCTTCGAAACGTCTGATGCAGCCGGCTTGCGTCATCGCTCGAGCAGCGCCCGTTCCGACCGTGAACGGGCGCGCGGCAGCCAAAGCGGTGACGTCGACTTCATCTCACTCCCCAGTGCGATTCATGGCGAAGAATCACGCAAGGTTAAAGCTCACGACGTCCTCTGTGGATACGTAATCCGCAGAGTTGGTCCGAATGGACTATCGATCCGGGTCTCGACATGGGGTTTTCCCACGCGATCATCAGCGCCGCACGTCCGGAACGTCGACTTATGCCGCTCTGGCGACCACAGTGGACACCCGGCCGGCTACTCCCCGCAACGTCGCCGGAAAGGCATTCGCGCGGTCGGATATTCACCGACTCCCGTCGCGGAAAAGGACTCTCCGCACGGCACGTCGTGGCATTTTCACGAAATCGATCCAGAACCCGCCGGGCCCGTGCTAGCCCGCGTTCGCCAGCAGGCCGCCGCTCGCGGGCGTGTGCGCCATCAGGCACGCGTGGCACGGCATCCCGCGCAGACCGTCCAGCACCTCGGCGTCGCCGGGGCGGATCGACTCGCCGCACAGCGCCGTCAGGCGCTCGGGCACCGCGCCGGCGGGCGGGACGGGGATCAGGTGACAGACGCGTCTGCTCTCGCCGACGACGCCTCGGCGTAGCCGCACCAGTGCGAGCATCCCACCGTTTTCACCCATGATCGAAAGGTAGGGGAAAGATCCGGTGAAGACTTCGTGCCGGGGACCCAACGATCTTCGGCGCCGGTGGTCCGGGGCACCAAAACCTCAGGTGGCGGCCAGCACCGCGGCGCCGAGCCGGTGGCTCAGGCTCAGCGCGAGCTCGACGTCCAGCCGGTTCGCCCCGAGCGCCCGCGGCAGCAGCTCCTGGGCCTTGCGGACGCGGTACTGCACGGAGTTCTTGTGCATCGTCAGCTCGGCCGCCGCCGCGGTGTAGCTGCCGCCCGAGGCCAGGAACACGAGCAGGGTCTCGCGCAGCCGCTCGCAGTGCTCGTCGTCGGCGCTCAGCGGCCCGAGGGTGCTCGTCACCCACAGCCGGGCGGCGTTGAGGTCGGACGTCATCAGGGCCATCGTGCCGACCTCGCGGAAGGTCAGGACGCGGTCGCAGTGCTCGCCGGCCGCCAGCGCCAGCGCGTGCACCCGCAGGGCCTGGTGGTGGGTGTCGCGGAAGCCGTCGACGCCGGTGGCGGGGTCCCCGACGGTCACGCGGACGCCGGGGCCGGCCGCCGCGAGCACCTCGTCGAGGTGGGCGCGGGTGACCGTGACGCCGGGGCCGAGCGGCAGCCACACCCACGCGCTGGCTTCGTCGCGCGGCACGAACAGCGGACGGCCGTGGTCCTGGACGCGGCCGAGCACCGCGACCGCGGCCGCCTCCAGCACGGACAGCGCGTCGTCCGCCGAGCCCGTGTGCCAGAGGATCATCCCGGCGTGGGTGCCGCGCAGGCGGTAGCCGATGACCGTCTCGGCCGCGTCGACCGAAGCGGCGTCGAGCGGGCCGCGGTTCTCCCCCAGCAGGTCCTGCACCTTGGCCGCCCGCGCGGCACTCCGGTTGAGCAGCCACCGGTCGCGTTCGTCCTGGTAGACCGCGACCAGCTGCCGGGTCACCCGGGTGACGAACCCGAACACGACCTTCAGCAGCCGCCGCATCATCTCCCCGAGCAGCTCCGCCTCGCCGACCTGGCGGGTGCACTCCTGGAACCCGAAGTCCAGCATCGCGGCCTGTCCCAGCTCGTAGGCCCGGATCAGGTCGAACACGGGCGTGCCCCGCTGCGCCAGGCGCCGCGCGTACTCCAGGGCGGCGGCCGGCGCCTCGACGTGGGAGGGGTCGATGCTGTGCTGGAAGATCTGCAGCCCGGTCTCGATGTTCTGGTAGACGCTCGCGGTCAGCAGGCTCACCATGCGCTCGTCGTCGTGGACCAGCTGCGGCAGTTCGGCGGCGTAGAGCTGCACCAGCTCACCGGTGAGATCCCCCGCGCGGCCCGCCAGGGTGGCGGCGACCTGCCGGATGCGCTCCGAGACGACCTCTTCGTCCACCATGGAGCCACCTTAGAGGGCGACGATCATGCTTTCGAGGTGGCTCGTCGATCAATTCGAGTTCTGTCCCGGACAGGTTCGGGTCAGGGGCCGAGCGTCCCCGGCCGGCGGCGTTCCGGCGTGGCCAGGACGGCCCAGACCACCTTGCCGCCCGTCCACCGCCTGCTGCTCCCCCAGGCCCGCGCGGTCTGCGCGACGATCCGCAGGCCCAGACCGGGCTCGAGCAAGTCGGGGCGGTCCAGCAGGACCGCGGGCCGGGGGTCGTCGTCGCTCACCGCGATCGTCAGCAGTTCCTGACGCAGCTCCAGCCGCAGCCCCGGGAACGACGCCGTGTGCCGGGAAGCGTTGTCGGTGAGCTCGGCCGCGATGAGCGTGCCGTCGTACTCGAGGGCGGGGACGCCCCATTCGCGGGTCCGCGCGCTGACGAACGCCCGGGCCTGCGCGATCCCCTGTTCCCCGCGGGCGAGGGTCCGCTCGGCGCGGCGGCGGACCGGGTGGGGCAGCGCCCGCTCGGCGGTTTCGACGTCGGCGTGCACCGGCACGAACCGGTCCAGGCCGAACGCGTCGAAGGCCTCGACGTGCGTGGGCTGGCGGGTGACCAGGGAGAACGGAATGCCCGGCCAGCGTTCGAGCCGGGTGGCGACGAACGGGAACAGGCTCGGCGAGTGCCGTTCGAGGGCGAGGTCGTCGATGTCGGCGATGAGCCCCGGTGGGCTGTCCGCGGCGATCTTCAACAGGCCGTCGCGCAGGAAGGGGTACCCGGTGATGTCGAGCCGCCCGGTCACCACGACCAGCGCGCTCGCCTGCCGATTCCGCAGTTCCAGCCCGATGCCTTCAGGCACGCGCACCCGCTGAACGGCGCCGCGGCGCCTTCCTTCGCATGGGTGACACGCTAGTCCCCGCCCTGGACGGCGCAAAGGTGCAACCGGTCACGGCCCTCGCGCGTGTCCTTCCCGACGTCCGGGGAGGACAGCATGGAACCGTATCCGTTGCAGACCGGCGAACGCGTGCTCTGGGCGGGGGCGCCGGCGGTGCGCCGCCACTGGCTCTACGAAAACCACGTGCTGCTCTTCGGCACCGCGCTGCTGGTGGGCGGGTTCGCCGTACTCTCGATCACGCTTCCCCCTAAGGACGCGCCGGAACTCGGCCTGTTCGTGATCGTTGTCGTCGGGTTCGGGGCGACCTGGGGCCGGCGGCTGCGCAACCGGCGAGCCCGCCTGGACGTCGAGACGTACTTCGTGACCGACCGGCGGATCGTCTTCGTGGCGCAGTGGCCGACCGGCGCGGAGTTCCGCTGGGTGTGGCTCGCCCACCTGAAACCGGCACGGACCCGTGCCGGCGGCGACGGCACCGGGACCGTCACGTTCGGCACGCCCCTCGGCGTCCGGTGGCGTCTGCTCGGTACGCCGTACCAGGGCGCGTGGGTGCCGTTCACCCCCGAGTTGTGGGCGATCCCGGAGGCCGAACGGGTCGCCGCCTTGATCCGTCAGGCCCAGTCCGGGACGATTCCGAAAAGAGCCGGAAACATTCTCGAAACCCCCGGCGGACCACTCGGCTAACTGGTCTGGACCAGACTGGCGAAATGCCAGACGTCCGGATTTTCCCTTGCCCCACAAGGCGGTTAACCGGTAAAGCGGACCGGCCCGGCCTGCGGTACCTATTTCGCGCGTGATGTCCTGACGCGACTTTCGGGGGGTGTGGCGAATCCTGGCGGACCGGTATATGTGGTCTACCGAATCCGCGACGGCCGGCCTCACCGCCGGCCCGCCGGATGCCGCCCGCACCCGCTTCCCGGAGGAACCATGCACCGTCTGGCCCCGGCCCGCGAGCACGTCATCGGGCTCTACCGCATCGTCATCGGCTTCCTGTTCGCCTGCCACGGCGCCAAAACGCTCTTCGGCGTCCTCGGCGCGAAGACGGCCGCCGCCGTCGGGGCGTGGCCGGGTTGGTGGGCGGCGGTGATCCAGCTCGTCTGCGGCGTACTGGTCTGCGTCGGGCTCGGCACGCGGGTCGCCGCGGTGCTCGGCTCGGGCTCGATGGCCTTCGCCTACTTCACGGTGCACCTGCCGGCCGGTCTGCTCCCGATCCAGAACGGCGGTGAGGCCGCGACCCTGTTCTGCTGGGCCCTGCTGGCCATCGCGTTCGTCGGTCCGGGCCGCTTCGCCTTGAGCAACCTCCGTGCCCGGCAACGGACTTCGACGCCGGCGCACGACCGCGTCCGGGCGAACGAGCTCGCTTCCTGAGTCAGGGGCGGGAGATGCCGACGCCACTGCGGGCGTCGGCACCGTACTTCGCCAGTTCGCCCGCCAGGTCCAGCCGCCCGATCGCCTTGCTCTTGTCGCGGTCGGCGTCGGTCAGCAGCTCGCGCGGGATGATCCAGACGACCTCGAACTCGATCCCGCTGGGATCCTTGGCGTACAACGACTTCGTGGTGCCGTGGTCGGACGAGCCGACCAGCGCGCCCGCCGCTTCGAGCCGGCCGGCGACGCGGTCCAGGTCGCCGAGGGTGTCGACCTCCCACGCGAGGTGGTAGAGCCCGACCGACGTCTGCCCGGCGCCCGAGTCCGCGGCGTGCGCGCCGAGCTCGAACAGGCCAAGGTCGTGGTCGTTGGTCGAGCCCGGGGCCCGCAGGAAGGCCGCGCCACGGTGCGCGTCGCCGCCCTCGATGTAGTCGAAGCCGAGCACGTCCCGGTAGAACGCCACGCTCTCGGCCAGGTTCCGGACGTACAACACGGCGTGGTTCAGGCGAAAGATCGACATCGGCTCTCCTGGCCCGTGCTGCGCGCGCGAATCGGTTGAAGTTTCAACTTAAGGCTAGGCGCGAACGAGCGGCCGGTCAAGCGAGCGCGAGCGACTCTCGATCAGCACGAAAGACCCACTCTCAGTGGGCCTCGTGACCGACCGGGCGACAAACCTTCGACACCGCATCGAGGCCCTGGTCGGACGGCCCCGGGGTTCGTAAGGTGGTTGGACCGCAGGACATCGTGTCAGCTGTCCCGCGGGCGGTGGTGCCCCTGGATCCGACCTTTCCCCGAAGCCTCGCCCGGGGGCATCACCATCACCGCGTCACCTCAAGCGTCAACTGACCGTGCCGCTCTCCCACCACCAGCTCTGCGAGCCGTAGGCGTACTCGATCCGGCTGTCGACGTGCTGGTGCGCGTCCGAGAGCGTGTAGCGCTCCAGCCCGGAGAACCCGCAGGCCTCGGCGAGGACGTACACCTGGCGCGTGCTCAGGCCACTGACGTAGACGTCCGCCGCCGTGCCGTAGACGTGCATGCTGTTCGACGCGCCGCCGACCGCCTGGTTGTGCGCGATGCTGCGGAAGCCCGACGAGATCGTGATCGCCCGGTCGCCCGCCTTCGTCCGCAGGGCTTCGAGCTTGTACATCAGCCGCCGCACGTTCTCCTTGACCGTCACCGCGCCGACCTTGCCGCCACCGAATCCGGTGCCGTCGTTCGACGTGAACTCGCTGAATTCGAAGTGCGAGGTCGATCCGTCGGCGGATTCCAGAGCGTTGAGGGCCGCGAAGTCGTCCGCGTCGGCGACGCCGTTCGCGGTCAGGTGGTTGGCGGACTGGAACCGCTTCAGGGCAGCTTCGGTGCCGGGACCGAAATCACCGTCGACGGCGACGTAGGTCTGCCGCGGCCCGTCGGCGGCCCAGCCGGCGATCCGGATCTGCAGTTCCGTCACCGCGGCACCGGTCGAGCCGGACCGCAGCGAGGACGGCCACGAGTAGGCCGCGGCGACCCCGGGGAACACGGCCAGCGCGGCGACGCTGCCGGCCAGGGCGATCCCGGCCCCGGCGGCACCCCTGAGCAGGGTGCGGCGGTCGAAACCGGCGGATGGGCGGAACGGGCTCATCAAGGCCTCCGGGTACTCGGCTACGGGCCCGCAGCAGACACCCGGCGGCCAAACAACCGCCAACGCCCCGGCGGCCCCGCGCCGGACCTCACCGACCCCGCCGAGGTTCCCGTGAATTCCTGACGACGCTCACTCGCGGTCACCGGACACTGAGCCATCTCATTTACATACATGCTGTACGTATGTAATCTGGCGCCATGACACGAAGCGAATCACTGGGTCAGGAGCACCGGGTCCGGCTGCCGGCCGGCGAGGTGCGGTACTTCGAGCGGGGCACCGGCGCCCCCGTGGTGTTCGTCCACGGCGTGCTGACGAACGCGGAGCTCTGGCGGAAGGTGGTGCCGGACGTCGCCGCGGCCGGGTTCCGTTGTGTGGCCCCGGATCTGCCGCTGGGCTCGCACGACCTCCCGATGCGCGCGGACGCCGACCTCTCCCCTGCCGGCGCCGCCGACGTGATCGCGGACTTCCTGGACGCGCTGGACCTGCGCGACGTCACCCTGGTGGCGAACGACACCGGCGGCGCGCTCACGCAGATCCTGCTCAGCCGGCGTCCGGAGCGGGTCGGGCGGGTCGTGCTCACACCGTCCGACTGCTTCGAGTACTTCTTCCCGCCGATCTTCAAGCCGCTGCCGGCGATCGCGCGGATCCCCGGCTCGATGGCCGTGCTGGGCCAGCTGCTGCGGTTCCGCGCGCTCTACCCGCTACCGGTGTTGTTCGGCTGGGTGGTCAAGCGGCCGCTGCCCGACGACGTCGCGCAGGCCTACCTCGCGCCGCTGCGGAAGTCCGCCGGGGTGCGGCGCGACCTGCGCAAGCTCCTGCGGGACGTGCACCCGCGGCACACCCTGGCCGCCGCGGAGGCGCTGCGGACGTTCGACCGGCCGGTGCTGCTCGCCTGGGCGGCCGAGGACAAGCTGTTCCCGATCGGCCTCGCCCACCGGCTCGCCGCGCTGCTGCCCGACGCGAAGCTCGTCGAGATCGCGGACTCCTACACGTTCGTTTCCGAGGACCAGCCCGCCGTGCTGGCCCGTCACGTCGTCGAGTTCGCGGGCGTCATGGCAGATTAGGCGGGTGCGACGTACCCAGCAGGACCGTTCCGCCGGCACGAAGGCCGCCCTGGTCGCCGCCGCGCGCGAGCTGTTCGCCGCCCGCGGCTACCAGGCCGTCCCGGCCGACGAGATCACCCGCGCGGCGGGCGTCACCCGCGGCGCGCTGTACCACCACTACGCCGACAAGCAGGGCCTGTTCCGCGCGGTCGTCGAGGAACTGGAACGCGAACTGACCGAAGAGGTCGAAGCTGCGTTCGCCGAGGGCGCGGACCCGCTCACCGGCATGGCGCTCGGCCTCGGCGTGTTCCTCGACGCGTGCCTGCGCGAGGACGTCCGGCGCATCTCCCTCACCGACGCGCCGGCCGTGCTCGGCTGGGACGTCTGGCGCGAGATCGAGGCGGAGTACGGCCTCGGCCTGATCGTCAGCGTGCTGGAGCAGGCCAAGGCGGACGGCCTGATCGTCGAGCTGCCCGTCCCCGCGCTGGCGCAGCTGGTGCTGAGCGCGGTGATGGAGGCGGCCCGGATGATCGGCGCCGCGGACGATCCGGCGAGCACCCGCGCCGACGTCCAGCAGGTGCTCGGCGCGTGGTTCGCGAGCCTGCTCAAGAGCTAGCCGCAGGCGGGTTCGCCGGGTGGCCCGGCGCGGTGCGGACGACGCCGATCGCGGGCTGGGGCGGGGTCATCGGCCCGCCCCAGGCCCCCGCGACCGGCGTCGTGGTCCTGCTAGCCCGTGACGAGCCCGACGCCGAAGGTCTGCAGGATCTCGTTCACCGGCTGGAACCACGTCTCGCCGCCGGAGCTGCAGTTGCCCCAGCCGCCGGACGTGACACCCTGCGCCTGGTCACCGGTGATGAAGGAGCCGCCGGAGTCGCCAGGTTCGGCGCAGACGTTGGTGCGGGTCACCTGGTAGACGGCGCCCTGCGAGTAGTTGACGGTCTCGTTGAGCCCTTCCACCACACCGCAGTGCCAGTGCGTCGTCGAACCCGAGCGGCACACCGAGGTGCCGACCGGCGCGACCCAGGAGCCGCGGACGATCGCGTCGCTGACCGTGCCCCAGCCGAGCACGACCGGCGCGGTCCACCAGCCGTTGCCGATCCGGATGAACGAATAGTCGTTGCCGGGGAAGGAAGAGCCGACGAACGTGCCCATCGCCGAGCCGTCCCAGCCGACGACCGAGCTGCCCGCGCCGCCGCAGTGGCCGGCGCTGACGAACCCGCCGTTGACGGAGAAGCCGATCGAGCAGCGGGTGTTGCCGTTGATGTAGTACGGGTCGCCGCCGACGGTCCCGGCCGAGAACGTCTCGGCCTTCGGCGCCGACGTCACGGTGACGGGGCCGGCTTTGCGGGCCTGCGCGACAAAGGCGTCGACGTCGGCGCCCTGTGCGCCCGGCCGCAGGGTGACGACGACGCTGCCGGTACGCGCGTCGGTCCGCCAGCCGGTGACGCCGGCCGGGGCGGCCTTTGCCTTGGCCGCGGAGTCGATGGCGGCCTTCGCCGCGTCGAGCTTCGCCGCGCTCACGGTCGCGGTCGTCGGCTCGGCACCGGCCTGCCGGACGGCGGCGGCCGCGGCGGGATCGGTCACGCCGACGACGAGCTTGCCGAGCGCGGGGTCGAACCAGGCCCCGCCGAACGCGGCACCGGCGGCGCGCTGCGCGTCCGGCAGCACCCGCGAAGCGGTCATCTCCTGCCCCAGCCGGGTTTCGGCCTGGGCGGCGGTCAGGCCGAAATCCCGCTGCATGGCGGCGATCAGGCCGGGTGAGGCCTGCGCGACGGCGGGGGTGAGGGCACTGCTGGCGAGACTGGCGGTGAGGACGGCGGCGCCGCCGAGAGCCAGGGCGATTCTTCGACGCATGGGGACTCCTCCGGGGGACGGGGGAAAGAAACACACTGTCCGCCGAGTGTGCGGCCGGGTCCGGGCCAGGTCCAGAATTGTCCGGTTTTCTGTCCGGAGTTAGCAGGAGCGAACGACTGTCCACTGCGGACTGAACAGCTGGATAACTTGTGCCCCAACGGTTTTGTCGGCGCGCAGAAATAGCGCGAACCGGTCCCGCCGGTCCGCGCCGCGCGTGGGCAACCTCCGTTACAACGTTGTAAAAGGTCTGAACCAAGTAGAGCACAGACCCGCCCGCCCCGGCCGAAACCAGAGTCGGCAGGGCAGCAGAGGTGCATGACAGTCCCCTGCGCGGGCGCCGTTCCCACCGCGAGCGAGCACCACTCCGCCCGATGACGGCCTGGCGCGCCGCTGCCGACATCGCGCGAGGAGTGGTCGCGAGGACACTGTCCACGTCTCCGCGGTGCCGAAACCGTGCCGCGGCCGATCCCGCAGCGCGACGCAAAGCCGACGTCGTGCGAAGTCCGTCGCGACGCCATTGCCCCGTCCCCGCGCCGCGCCCACCCACAGCCCCACGCAATGCCAACACCACACCAGGCCGGTAGCGACACCACCGTCCCCGCCTCCGCGGCGCCGGCCCAGCGCGACGCAACGCAGACATCGCACCAGGCCGGCCGCGACGCAGCCGCCCTGCCTCCACCATGGCCACCCCGCGGCGCGATGCCACTGTCCCCGCCCTCGCTGTGACGGCTCCCGCAGTGCGACGCAATGCCGACAACGCACCAGAGCCGGTCGCGACGCCACCGCCCTGCCGCAGACCCCGTGCCAAGGCCCGTTGACAGGGCCATCCGCGCCGCGCCTGAATCCGATTTCCTATAGGATTCAGCGATCAGGGGATCGGTGGCAGTCGTCACGCGGGCCGAGGCTTTTCTCGTAGATGTCGCGGTCGAGCAGGCCCGCACCGACGCCGTGCAGGCGTTCCTGTCCCAGGAGACCGTCTTCGTCGAGGTGAGCACCGGCGGCAGCGGGCTCGGCTACTCCTACACGATCGGCACCGGCGGCAGCTCCGTCGTCGCCCTGCTGCGGGACCACCTGCTCCCCCGGCTCGTCGGCTGTGACTCGCGGCTGGTCGAGCCGATCTGGCGGGACCTGTTCGCCATCACCCGGGCCACGACCGTCGGCGCGATCACGTCGCTCGCGCTGGCCGCCGTCGACACCGCGCTGTGGGACCTCAAGCGCCGCCGGGCCGGCGAACCGCTGTGGCGCGTTGCCGGCGGGTTCCGCTCTACGACACCGAAAGCGGCTGTCTGCACCTGAGCACCGAAGAGCTCGTCGCCGGCGCGAAGGCCGCCGAAACCGCCGGCTGGGGCGGCGTCAAGATCAAGGTCGGCAAGCCCACGGCCGGCGACGACTTCGAACGGCTCGCCGCGGTCCGCGAAGCCGCCGGCCCGCGGTTCGACCTGATGGTGGACGCCAACCAGTCGATGACGGCCGCCGAGGCGATCCGGCGGGCGGCGGTGTTCGCGCCGCTGGACCTCTTCTGACTGGAAGAGCCGCTGCCGGCCGACGACGTGTCCGGGCACGCCCGCCTCGCCGCGTCGACACCGTGCCGATCGCCGTCGGCGAGTCGCTGTACCCGGTCGCGCAGTTCCGCGACTACCTGCACCTCGGCGCCGCCTCGATCGTGCCGTCCGACGTCGCCCGGGTCGGCGGGATCACGCCGAAGCCTTCAACGTCGAGGTCTGCCCGCATTTCCTGATGGAACTGCACGTCACCCTGGCCGCGGCCGTCCCGAACGGCCGTTACGTCGAGCGCATCCCGCAGCTGCGCGCGATCACGCGCACCGAAATGACCGTCGAAAACGGGCACGCGGTACCGCCGGAATCACCCGGCCTCGGAATCGACCGGGACCGCGACGCGATCGACGACCGCCGCGTTTCCTGATCCCGGGGAAAAGGCGCGCTTCCGCCCGGCCACCCGAATGGGCGACCGGGCGGAAGCGGCCGGAAAATCAGATCTCGTCGACCTGGTAAGCGACCACCCGAGCCGGGACCAGCAGCGCGCCGGTGCATTCCGCGACGGCCGGACCGAATCCGTAGGGCACGAAATTGCCGACCACGTACCAGAAGGCGCTGCCGTTCGAGCAGTGCGCGATCACCCGGTAGCCGTAGCCCTCACCGGGGAAGCAGCTGACGGAAACACCCTCGCCGAACAGCACGCCGTAACGCTCGCCGAAACAGCCGGGTGGTGCGAAATCGCTGCCCGCCGCGGCCGCGGTCCCGACCGTCAGACCGAACAGGGAAAAAACTGCGACGGCGAGTGCCGCCAATTTCCTTCGCATGACCACTCCTCAGCGCGGAGAACCCCGACCCGATGAAGCCTAGAAGTGCGTGAGAATTACCGGCAATTCATCGGGCAAGTGAACCCCGCGCAGCGGAACGTCACCACACTGCTCCATCCGGGCGAGGCCGGACCCCCGGCCGATCGCGGAGGGGTGACGACCGCGGGCCGTTCTTCGATTACCGGCACAAACACGATCACGGCCCGCGTTCTTCGCCGCGTAGCCGGCCTTGTCCGCGACGCCGAGCACCTATCCCTAGGCCGCCCCGCCGCCACACCGATCGACACCGATGCGCACCTCGCCGTCACCCACCATGACCTCCAGGCTTCGCGACGCCTCGCGGATCCGTTCGGCCGGGTCGTGGATCTGCACCTCGACCGCCGCGTGGAGCACGTGTCCTCAGTGGACGGTCAAGAGGAGCTTCAGTGGGCGAACGCCGTCAGGAAGCGGTCACGGAACGAGTCCATCTTCCAGACCGGCGCCTGCGCGGCCGGGTGCAGCCCGTCCGTCCAGCCCCAGCCGGAGATCCGGTCCAGCACCTTCGGGTCCTTCGCCACGATCGTGATCGGCACGTCGTGCACCGCGCCCTGCGGGGTCACCACCGGCGGCTGGTGGTCGCCGAGGAAGACCAGCACCAGGTTGTCGTCGCCGTAGTGCTGCACGAACGAGATCAGCGTCTTCAGCGAGTAGTCCGTCGCGTCCCGGTAGGCGTCGCGGATCTTCGCGGGGTCCTTCCAGACGGACTCGGGCGCCTCCCCCGCCCCCGGCTGGGGCGCGAAGACCGAGCCGTCGCCGACCTGGTTCCAGTCGACCAGCCAGGGTCGCGGCGACCACGGCGCGTGGCTGGAGACGAGGTCCACCTCCGCCATCACCGGCTTCTGGGCCGACTTCGCCAGTTCGTTGCGCTGCAGCATGGAGAACGTGTACTGGTCCGGCATCGTGGCGTAGGCGAAACCCGGGCCTTGGTAGCCGATGTTCCGGAAGTCGTAGTAGGCGTCCGGGTGGTAGAACCGCTGACCTTCCGGCCAGTCCTTGGTGTGCGCGGGCACGTCCCAGACGGTTTTCCAGCCCGCCTTCTGGAAGGCGCCGCCGAGGGTCAGCCGGTCGCTGCCGAGGAGGCTGTTGTAACGCTGCTGGTTGTCGATCCACATGCCGGACTCGACGGTCGAGTGCGCGAGCCAGCTACCCCCGCCGAACGTCGAGGAGGAGAGGAACGCGCTCTTCGCGCCGATGCCCGCCGCACGCAGCTGCGCGGTGCCCTCATCGAGCGTCGCGCCGATCTTCGGGGCGAACTCCGGGTCGTCGAGGGCGATCCGGCCGTAGCTCTCCACGAACGTGAGCACCACGTTCTTGCCGCGCAGCCCGGCGAGCAGCTGGTCGCCGGGGGTGTTCCGGAAGGCGTCGTCGGCGGCCAGCTCGCCGAACGGCCGCTGTTCCCGCAGGTCCGTGCTCACCTGGCGCAGGTCGTCGTAGGCCAGCGCGGCGGCGTTCTGGGCCGCGATCGGCTGGCCCGGCGCGATCTCCACGCCGAACACCGAGCAGACGATCCAGATCACCCCGAGCACGGCCAGCACCCGCGTCGCACCGGTCCGGCGCCCGGCGGCGATGCGGGTCAGCCGCAGCATCGCGAGCACCGTGAAGACGATGACGGCGATCGCGAGCAGCACCGCCCCGGCCAGCGAGGCGTACGCACCGGCGTCGCCGATCTCCCCGGCGAGGAACTCGACGCCGGCGGTGAAGAAGCTCCAGTCGTAAACGGGGTCGAACGGCTTCTCCAGCGTCGCGTAGAAGCCCGTGTCGAGCGCTTTCATGACGGTGAGCAGGCCCAGCACCAGCCCGGCCAGCACGGCGACGACGCGCCGCGGTCGCGGCGGCAGGACCAGCACGAACGCGGCGATGATCAGGCCCTCCACCGGCACGCGGACCAGGGCTTCCGGCGAGAACGAGTTGAGGTCGTCCGGCGCGAGGAACGCGAAGAGCACCAGGAGCGCGGCCAAGGTGGTCACCACCACGCCCGCGACGGCGTGCCGCCGGGCGGCCCGCGGCAGGCCGAAGTCGGGCAGCGCCGTACCTCCGTCCGGGGTGCGGCGTCGGACACGCCGCGGGTGCGGCAGACCGGTGGTTCCCATCATGGCGCGGCCTCACATCACGTTCACAGGGGTCGGCCGCCGAGCCCGTGCGGCGGGGACGGCGGTCCTCACCGCATATACGGATCGTGGCGGTGCGTGGTTCACGCACGCCACGACGTCAGGCCGCGGGTGGCCAAAGGTACTCCTTTTCCGGGACGATCCGGACGATCAGCCGTGCGGCACCGGGTTCCGGGGGTGGTGTTTCGCGCAGCAACGCCTTTTCCGGATCGGCGGCGATCTCGCCGCTCCCCCGGATCTCGACGTAGCGGCCGGCCCTCGATCGTGCTGAAGACGACGGACGACTGCGGCCGGCCGTCGGGGTTGGACGTGGCGAGCACCGCGTGTGCGGGCCGTCGAGGACTTCACGGGCGGCTTGGGTCAGGGAAATGCGGTTCATCTCCGTTCCGACCGGGTGCGGGCCCGAAAGGAATCGCCTTTACCCGATGTCCGTGGTCTCAAACCGGGAACGCCGTCTTTCACCCACGAAAGAGCCGCGATACCCCCTACCGGGGAAGGAAATCGGCCGTTCGGTTGCGGGCCGGTCGGGCGGGTGTTTTGCTCGGGACGACCGAAGCCCCGCTGATCCGAATGGAGGCCCTACCGATGAGTCTTTTCGACAAGGCGAAAGAGGCCCTTGGCAACAATCCCGACAAGGCCGACCAGGGTGTCGACAAGGCCGCCGAAGCCGCGAAGGGGCGGTTCGGCGAGCACGCCGACAAGATCGACCAGGGCTCGGACAAGGTGAAGGACTTCCTGCACAAGCAGGGCGGCGGCCAGCAGGACGCACCGCCGCAGTGACGCGATGCCGGTGATCACCCAGCCGTCCGGGCGAAGCACGCTTCGCTCGCGCCTCGGCTGGGTACCACCGGCTCCGTGGTCGCCACCTACCTCGTCCCCGTCCGGACTGCCCTCTACCTCTTCCCGCTCATCGCGCTGGTCGTCATGCTGCCGGCCGCGTTCGTCAGCTACCGCCGCCGCGGGCGCGCGGGAGGATGGACGACGGTCGTCTTCTACACCTTCGTCTTCTACCTCCTGGCGATCGCCACGCAGACGATCCTGCCGCTGCCCGACAACCCCGACTTCTGCGCCGGGCACAGCTACGCGAGCTCTCCCCAGTTGCGGCCGTTCTACTTCGTCGAAGTCGTGTCGCAGCGCGCGCGTGGCCACTGGAGCCCGAGCGCGATCCTGCACAACCCGGCCATCTGGACCACCGCGCTCAACGTCGTGATGCTGGTCCCGTTCGGCCTGTTCCTGCGCTACGCCCAGCGGATGCGCGCGGTGCCGACGATCCTGGCCGGATTCGGCCTCTCCCTGCTGTTCGAGCTGACGCAGCTGACCGGGTTGTGGTTCGTCTACCCGTGCCCGTACCGCCTGTTCAGCGTCGACGACCTGATCCTGAACACCGCCGGTGCCGCGCTCGGGTGGCTGATCGCCGGCCCGCTCGGCCGGGTGCTGCCCGCGCTGGAGCCGGAACACGACCGGCGTCGCTACGCCACGAAGGTCACCTTCACCCGGCGGCTGTTCGCGCTGGCCACCGACCTGCTCGGGTTCGCCGCGCTGCTCGGGTTCCTCTTCGGCCTGCTGACGCTGTTCGGCGAGGACATGCGCCACCGCGACACGCCGGTCGTCATCCTCGCGATCGTGTGGTTCGTGGTGCTGCCCGCGGTGACCGGGTCGACGCCGGGCAAGCGGGCGATGCTCCTGCGGGTCGCCCGGCGCAGCGGCCGCCGGGCCGGGCCGATCTCGCTGCTGGTCCGCAACGGCGTCCTGCTGTCCCCGCTCTGGCTGACCTGGCTGCTGCTCGACCTGGACCGGTGGGACCTCGCGAACCATCTCGAACAGCTGCTCCTGCCCCTCGCGCTGGCCGCGTCCGTGTTCGTCGTGCTGGTGTGGACGCCGCTGGCCGTGCTGCTCGACGACGAGCACCGCGCACCCTACGAACGGCTGACCCGGACCGTGAACGCCGCGATCGTGCCCTCGGCCGCGGGCACACCGCCCGACCCGGCCCCCGCGCCGGCCCGGACCGAGGAAGTCCTTAAAGGACGGTGACGGGCACTGCGCTGCCCTGATCGGGGGGCGCTGGTAGATTCTTCGAGCGGGTTGAGCCGCCAGCCCGCCGTCAGTCGATTCCGTCCCCTCCTGGAGCACAACCCATGACCACCGACGCAACGCGGCCCCGGCAGCGCGCCTCCGGTGAAGGCTGGTCGTTGGACGAGCACGAAGCCGGGGACGTGACCGTCTTCGTCCTGCGTGGCGAGTTCGACCTGGCCGTCTCCGCGAAACTCGCGGACCTGCTGCCGGCGGACCCCGGCGCCCGCCGGATCGTGCTGGACATGACCGGCGTCGAGTACTGCGACTCCAGCTGCCTGCAGGTCCTGCTGCGCCTGGGTACCCGGTTGCAGGAAGCCGGCGGCCGGTTCGCCGTCGCGACCACCGTCCACGCCGTCGTCCGGCCGATCGAGCTGCTGGGCCTCGGCGACGTCATGCCGCTGCACCCGACGGTCGACGCCGCCCGCTCCTCCTGGGATGATGAGACATGACCACCTCCAGTACCCGTGTGGGTGAGCCCGGTTCGGGGCACCCCGGAGGGGACGACATCCCCGCGGGACCCGGCACGGAGGAGACGGACATGAACCTGCGTCCGGCCCGGCACGAACTCGGCATCACCGCCGAGCTGACCGAACTGGCCAAGGTCCGCAGCTGGGTCCGGTCCGTCCTCGGCGGCTTCCCGGCCGGCGTCGTCACCACCGCGGTGATGGTGGTCGACGAGCTGACCTCGAACGCCCTGCGCCACGGCCGCGCGCCCTACCACGTGCGCCTGCTGCCCGGCGTGGCCAAGCTGCGCATCGAGGTCGACGACGCCAGTGGTGAGAGCGCCCGGCGCCGGGCGCCGTCCGATCAGGGCGGCCGCGGGCTGCTGCTGGTCGAGCGCTGCGCGGCGGCCTGGGGCCAGCTGCGCCGCCCCGGCGGCAAGACCCTGTGGGCCGAGCTGGCGACCGACCCGGGTGCGCATGGCTGAACGCGTCGAGACCGCCCCCGCCACCCCGCTCACCGGCGACCTGGGCTGGGACGCCGCTCCCGCCGCGGCGATCGTGGCCGACGGCGCCGGGGTGATCCGGGCGCTCAACGAAGCCGCCGGCCTGCTCTTCCCGGACGCCGCCCCCGGCCGCCCGCTGGCCGGCGCGGTCGCGGACTGGCTGGCCGAGGCCGACGAGCGCCGCACGAGCGAAATCACCCGCGGTGAGGTCGGCGAGCGGTTCATCGCCGCGCACCCGGTCCCGCACGGCGACGCCGTGACGTGGTGGCTGGTCGACGAGACCGACATCCGCGCCGCCCAGGACGCACTGGCCCACGAGCAGGAGCGGACGGCGTTCCTCGGCGAGGCCGCCACCGCGCTGCTGGGCTCGCTCAACCTCGAACGCTGTATGGAGGTCGCCGCCCGGCTGGCCGCGGAGCACCTGGCCGACGCCGCGATGGTGCTGGCGCCCGCGACGGGCGGCCTGTACCCCGCCGTCACCTGCGTGCGCGGCGGCGAGCCGACCCGGGGCCGGCTGGCGATCGACCCGGACGAGCTGCCCGGGCTCGGCGAGGCGCTGCAGGGCTTCCCGCCCGTGCCGTCGCGCTGGCTCGACCCGGACACCGCGCCCGGTTGGGTGCTGCCGGGCGAGTTCGGCCCGGTCGGCTCGATCGTCGTGACCCCGCTGCCCGGCCACGGGGTGCCCGCCGGTGCCCTGGTCCTGCTGCGCAGCGGCGACCGGCGGTCGTTCAGCGAGCAGGAAGAGCTCTTCGCCCGCCTCTTCGCGGCCCGGGCGGGTGCGGCGATGTCGGCGGCGCGGGTGTTCGCGCTGCAGGCGTCCATCACCGACACGCTGATGCGCGAACTGCTCCCGCCGACCCTCGAGCAGCTCGGCGGGGTCGAGTTCGCCGGCCGGTACCGCCCGGCCCTCGACGGCGAGCGGATCGGCGGCGACTTCTACGACGTGCACTCGGCGATCGACGGCGAGGAGTCGCTGGCCGTGCTCGGCGACGTCTGCGGCAAGGGCCTCGACGCCGCCGTGCTGACCGGCAAGATCCGCACGACGCTGCGGGCGCTGCTGCCGATGGCCGGTGACCACCACCGGCTGCTCGGCCTGCTGAACCGCACCATCGCCGGCGGCCACGACACCCGGTACGTCACGCTGGTGCTGGCGTCCGCGCGCCGCGAGGGCGCCACGGTGCGGCTGCGTGTCACCTGCGCGGGCCACCCGCCGCCCCTGATCGTCCGGGCGGACGGCCGGGTGGAGGAGGCCGACACCCGCGGCAGCCTGATCGGCGTGCTGCCCGAGATCGAGTCGGTCAGCGCGGACGTGACGCTCAACCCCGGCGAGACCTGCCTGATGTTCACCGACGGCATCGTCGAGGCCAAGGGCGGCCCGCTCGGGGACGCCATGTTCGGCGAGGACCGGCTCCGGCAGATCCTCTCCGAGTGCGCGAACATGCCGGCCGACGCCGTCGTCGAGCGGGTGCACATGCTCGCGGCGCAGTGGATCGGGCGCGGCGACCACGACGACATGGCGGTTCTGGCGATCACCGCCCCGCGCGGGCAGCACCTCGCCGCGGTCGGCGGGCATGGCCGCGGGCGGTACACCGCGTGAGCGCCTCGACCCGCACCGGACCGGCCGGGATCGCCGAGAACGCCGACCGGCTCTGGGAGGCCGTCACCACCGGCGACGAGTACACCGCGGGCGACGTCGTGGTCCAGGCGCTGGGCCAGGGCCTCGACCCCGAGAGCGTGCTGCTCGACGTGATCGGCGCGGTGCAGCGGAAGGTCGGCCAGGAGTGGGCCGCCAACCGGCTCACCGTCGCGCAGGAACACGTCGCGACGGCGATCAACGACCGCGTCATCGCCACCTTCGGCTACGTCCTGAAGCGGCCGGAGCCGCACCTCGGCCGGGTCACCGTCGCCTGCGTGGACGGGGAGTGGCACGCGATGCCCGCCCGCCTGCTCGCCGAGGTCCTGCGGCTGCGCGGGTTCCACGTCGACTACCTGGGCGCGCAGGTCCCGGCCCCGCACCTGGTCGCCCACCTGCACCGCACCGGGCCGGACGCGGTCGCGCTGTCCAGCTCGATCGCCACCCGGCTGCCGACGGCGCACGCGACGATCACCGCCTGTCAGGCCGCGGCGACCCCGGTGATCGCCGGCGGCGCCGCGTTCGGGCCGGACGGCCGGTACGCGCGGCTGCTCGGTGCCGAGGCCTGGGCTCCGGACGCCCGCTCGGCCGCCGACAGGCTGGCCGAGCCGCTCCCCCGGCCCCAGACCGGGCACCAGCCGCTCGACGACCTGCCGCACCTGGCCGACCAGGAGTACACGCTGGTCACGCGCACCTCCGGCCGGCTCGTGAAGGCCGTGCTGGCCGGGCTGGAGGAGCGGATCCCGGCGATGCGGGCCTACACCGACCTGCAGCGCCAGCACACGGCCGAGGACATCGCGCACGTCGTCGAGTTCCTCGCGACCGCCCTCTACGTCGGTGACAGCGAGCTGTTCACCGGCTTCCTGACCTGGACGGCCGACATCCTCACCGCGCGCGGTGTCCCGGCCGTTTCGCTGGTGCCCGCGCTCGACCTGCTCGAAGCGGAGCTTCGCGACTTCCCGCGGGCCACCGGGCTGCTCGGCACCGCGCGCACGCACTTGGCGGACCGCGCCGCCGGATCGGGGCTGTCCGCATGAGCAGCGCACTGACCTGCACCTGGACGTTGCCGCGGGCCGGCACGGCCCACGTCGTGATCGTGGGCGAGCTCGAGTACGCGACGGCCGCGATGCTGCCGCGGCTGGTCGGTGACCGGCTGGCGGACGCACCCGGTGTCGAGGACGTCCGGCTCGACTGCGACGGCATCGAGTTCTGCGACTCCTCCGGGTTGTCGGCGCTGCTGCGGGTGCACACCGTCGTCACCGGCGCGGGCCGCCGGCTGCACCTGGACAACCGCCGGCCCGCCCTCGACCGGCTGCTGGCCCTCACCGGCACCTTCACGTACCTGACCGGCGAGGCCCTGGCCTCCCGCGCTCGCGCCGACTCCTAGGCCTGCAGCCGCGCCAGCTCCCACGGGTCGTGGGCGCTGAAGACCGTCACCTCGGCACCGTGGCGACGCACCAGCTCCCGCAGCCGTGCCTGCGTACCCAGCCGCAGGTCGTGGTGGATTTCGGAGCGGGTCTGGACGACGTCCAGCACCGGGTGCGGCTCCGGCAGGACGTCGAGCTCCCGGTGGTAGTAGTAGGCGTCGCCGCAGTGCAGCAGCCAGCGCGTGCCGTCGTGCACCGCGACCCCGGCGTGGCCCGCGGTGTGCCCGCCGAGCGGCACCAGCCGGATCTCCGGCGGCAGCCCGGTCAGCGGCACGGACGCGAAGCCGAACCAGTCGTCCCCGCCCGGCGCGTCGTAGGCCGCCCAGTCCGGGCCGTGCGCCCAGTGCGCGGGCCGGTAGCGGAAGCTCGGCGCTTCGGCGATCGCGGCGTCCAGCTCCGCGCGCAGCACGTGCACCCGCGCGCCGGGGAAGTCGGGCAGGCCGCCGCAGTGGTCGACGTCGAGGTGGGTGACGGCGACGTGCCGCACGTCGGCCGGGTCGAACCCGAGCCGGGCGACCTGCCGGATCGCCGTCTCGTCCTCGGCGAGCGCGGGCTGGGCCATGGTGACCCAGTCGGCGCCCAGGGTGGCCTCGGGATCGCGGACGTCGCCGAGGCCGAGGCCGGTCTCGACCAGGACGAGACCGTCGCGGTCGGTCTCCAGAAGGAGGCAGTGGTTGACGGCCGGGGCGGCCGGGAGTCCCGGGGCTTCGATCTGCCGCACGGACCCGCAGTTGAGGTGGTGGATCTTCATGGGGACAGCCTCTGACTTGAAGTACGATTCAAGTCAAGTCCCTGGGAGGTCCGGATGGCCGAAACCCTGCTCGACATCGCCGAGGTCGCCGAACGCACCGGGCTGGCGCCTTCGGCGTTGCGGTTCTACGAGAAGCGCGGGCTGGTCGCGCCGGCGGGCCGCAACGGCCTGCGGCGCACCTACCACCCGGACGTCCTGCGGCGCCTGGACCTCGTCGCGTGCGCCCGCGGGGCCGGGTTCACGATCGCCGAAATCGCCCGGTTCCTCGTGGCGACCCCGAGCGACGCGGCACTGCGCGAGCGGATGGCGTCGAAGGCGGACGAGCTCGACGGCGCCATCGACCGCCTGACGCGGATGCGCGACAGTCTGCGGCACGCGGCGCACTGTGACCACGTGCCGCTGGTCGACTGCCCCGACTTCAAGGTGACGATCGGCTGACCCGATTGAGCAATGGCAGTGCGGGAAAGCCGTGGTCCTGCCAGATCCGGCGGGAGGCCTCTTCCGGGTAGGCGGTGACCGCCGTCGAGGTGTCGAAGAGCCGGGTGAGGCGCCGGGTGGTGTCGTACGCCGGCCAGCCGGGGTCGCCGTGGGTGGCGAACGCCGTCCACGCCGCGCGCATCCGAGCCGACAGCACTTCCGCCTCGGCGGTGTCCTGGCCGATCAGCAGGGCGGGCCGGCCCCGGTCCAGGTTGCCGAAGACCAGCGGCACGTCGAGGCCGTGGCAGGCGCCGAACGCGCCGCCCATCCCCGGCGCGGGCCAGGTCAGCTCGTAGAGGTGGGCGCGGCCGCCGGCCGCGACGTGCGCCTCGGCGAGGTGCAGGCTCGGCATCCGGAACAGCCAGTCCGAGTGGACCAGCTCGTACAGCTCGTCCGGGCCCGCGTCAGGGAAGGCCTCCCGGTACCGGCGAGCACCGTCCGGACCGGGCGCGAAGACCTCCAGAGCCGTCGCCGCCTGCTCCGGCGTCACCTGGCCGAGGATGCCCTCGATCGCGGTGAACAGCCGCTGTTCGTCGCGGGTGTGGCCGACGACGAGTTCGACGTCCCGGCCGGCGAGGGTCTGCCACGGCGTGCCCGGCAGGACGTCGCCGTCGACGACGGGAGCGAACGGGATCGACCGGTGCGCGGCCTGACCCCAGTCCTGGGTCCGCCCGCCGATCCCCGCGGTGACCGCGTCACCGGCGGCGGCCAGCAGGTCCGGGGCCACGTCGGACAGGTCGGCCACCGTGGGACGCAGCCCCAGTTCGGCGGCGAAGGCGGCCCCGATGTCGGCGGCGAGCTCCGGGGAGAAGAACGTGCCCGGCACGCTCTGCGCGATGGCCCGGCGGAAGAGCCCGGCCGCCCGCGGCATCGCCAGCAGCGCGGCGACCGACCCACCGCCTGCCGACTCGCCGAAGACCGTGACCCGGCCGGGATCGCCGCCGAAGGCCCGGATGGTGTCGTGCACCCACCGCAGCGCGGCGACCTGGTCGAGCAGGCCACGGTTGGCGGGCGCCCCGTCGAGCTGCGCGAAACCCTCGATGCCGACGCGGTAGTTGAAGGTCACCACGACGACCCCGCCGTCGCGCGCGAGGCGGGCGCCGTCGTACTCGGGGAGCCCGGACGTGCCGATTCCGTAGGCACCGCCCTGGATCCACACCATGACCGGCAGCCCGGCGGCGGGACCGGGTTCGGGCGACCAGACGTTGACCGTCAGCCAGTCTTCGCCCGGCGCGTCCTTCGCGAGCTCGTCCATGCCGAACGCCCCGGCCTGCGGGGGCGGCGGGCCGTACGAGACGGCCTCCCGCACCCCGTCCCAGGCCCGAACCGGTTGTGGTGCGGCGAACCGCAGGGCGCCGACCGGCGGCTCGGCGAACGGGATGCCGCGGAACACTGCGAGGCCCGCTTCCCTGCTGCCGCGCAGAGTTCCGGCCGGTGTGCGGGCTTCGGGGCGGGACGCGACAGCGGTCATCGCAGGGATGCTCCTCGCCGGACGGGACACGCGCCAGCCATTTACCTACGGCTGATCGGCTTTCCGGGCCAGCTTCGACGGCCACCAGATCCGGCGGCCGACGTCCACGGTGAGCGCCGGGACCAGCAGCGAGCGCACGAGGAACGTGTCCAGCAGCACGCCGAACGCGACGATGAAGGCGATCTGGGCGAGGAACAGGATCGGGATCACCGACAGCGCCGAGAACGTCGCGGCCAGGACGACACCGGCCGACGTGATCACGCCGCCGGTCAGCGACAACCCGCGCAGGGTGCCGTCGCGCGTGCCCCGGGTCAGCGCTTCTTCCCGCACGCGCGTCATCAGGAAGATGTTGTAGTCGATTCCCAGTGCCACCAGGAACACGAACCCGAACAACGGCACCACCGGGTCCGCCCCCGGGAAGCCGAAGATGTGGTTGAACACCAGCGCCGACACGCCCATGGTCGCGGCGAACGACAGCACCACCGTCGCGATCAGCAGCAACGGCGCGAGCAGGGATCGCAGCAACAGCGCCAGTACGAGGAAGATCACCAGCAGCACGATCGGGATGATCAGCTCCCGGTCGCGCACGGACGTCTGCTGCGTGTCCAGCTGGATCGCCGTCGGGCCGCCGACCTTCGCGGCCGCGCCGGGCACCGCGTGCACGGCGTCCCGCAGCCGCTCGACGGTCGCGACCGCGGCTTCGGAGTCCGCGGGGTCGTTCAGCACGGACAGGATCTGCACCCGGCCGGCCACCACCTTGAGTTTCCCGTCGGGGCCGGGCAGCGGGAGCGACTGGGCCACTCCGTCCACTTTGGACGCCGCGAGCACGGCGGGCAGCGCGCCGGCGTCGGCGATGGTGATCGCGGGCGCGCCGAGGCCACCCGGGAAGTGCCGGCCGAGGACGTCCTGCCCGGTCCCGGACTCGACCTGGGTGAGGAAGACGTCCGACTGGGCGGTGCCGGACGCCTTGAGCTGCGGCAGGAACGCGACGCCGATGCCGAGCACGAGCGCCGTCACGATCCACACCGCGCGCGGCCGCCTGCCGACCAGGCCCGACACCCGGCCCCAGATCCCGGCCGTCTCCGGGTGCGGCGAGCCGAGCGCGGGCTTGAACGGCCAGAACGCGCCGCGGCCGCAGAGGGCGAGCACGGCGGGCAGGAACGTCGTCGACGCCAGCAGCGCGGCGCCGATGCCGATCGCCGCGACCGGGCCGAGGCCCTTGTTGGAGTTGAGGTCGCTGAACAGCAGGCACAGCACGCCGAGCACGACAGTGCCCGCCGACGCGGCGATCGGCTCGAGCGTGGCGCGCCAGGCGATCCGCAGGGCGTCGAACCGGCTCGGCGTGTCCCGCAGCTGCTCGCGGAACCGCGCCACCGTCAGCAGGGCGTAGTCGGTCGCCGCGCCGAACACGAGGATCGAGAGGATGCCCTGGCTCTGGCCGTTGAGCGCGAGGACGTCGTTCTTGGCCAGCAGGTAGACCACGAGGCTGGCGAGCCCGAGCGCGAACACCGCCGAGAGCAGCACCAGGAACGGCAGCAGCGGGCTGCGGTAGACCACGATGAGGATCAGCGCGACCACACCCCCGGCGACGAGCAGCAGGATGCCGTCGATCCCGCCGAACGCCTTGACCAGGTCGGCGATCTGCCCGGCCGGGCCGGTGACCAGCACCGTCAGGCCGTCCGGGGCGCCGGTGAGCCGGGCGCGGACCTCCTTGACGACGTCGGCGGGGTTGCCGTCGGCGAGGATCGGCACGGCCAGCTGCACGGCCTGGTCGTCGCGCGGCGCGTTCTGGGGCTTTCCCAGCGGCCCGACGACGCCGGGGACGGTGCCCAGCTCCTGGGATTTGCTCTCGAGGAACCGGCGGTCTTCGCCGGTCAGGCCGCTCGTGCGTTCGGCGACGACGGTGGCGGGCAGCACCTGGCGCGGGGTGAACGCCTTCTGCTCGTCGGACACCTCGGTGGCTTCGGCCGAGGCGGGCAGGAAGGCGGCGTTGTCGTTCTTCGCGACTTCGCTGAGCTTCCCGGCGAACGGCCCGCCGAACCCGCCGATCGCGAGCCAGGCGATCACCAGGAGGGCCGGGATCAGCCAGCGAAGACGGCGTGGAGAAGTCTCGTTCATGGTCGCTAAAGTCCCTTCGAGCGCGAACACGCCCAATTGTTCAGCAGGCTGAACATTCTGCACGACGGCACGGAGTGACGGTGAGCACAGCCCCCGAACCGGACCTGAGCACGTGGCCGACCGGCCGGCTCCTGGCCGTGGCCGCGCGGCTGGTCGAGCAACGCTGGGTCGCCGTGCTCGCCGGCCTGGACCTGACCCACGCGGGCCTGATCGCGCTGCACACCCTGCGCGGCGGGCCGCTCCCCCAGCGGACGCTGGCCCAGCGCTGCCAGGTCACCGACCAGACGATGAGCCGCACCCTCGACCGGCTCGCCAAGGCCGGCTTCGTCACCCGCACGCCGGACCCGGCCGACGCCCGCCGTCACGTCACGCGGATGACCGCGAGCGGCCGCGCGGTCCTCGACCGCGCGGTGCGCGCCGAACGCGAGGACCCGGCCCTGCTCGGCGGCCTCGGGGACGACGACGCCTTCCGCGCGCGGCTGCTCTCATTGATCGACGGTTTGTCGGCGGGCGATTGAGACCACCCGCGGCTGGGTAGCTCTTCAGGCATGTGGATCGCGGTGAGCACCCCAGTGGCCCTGTTGATCGCTACCGTCCTGATGGAGCGGTTCGAGCGACGATGCAGCATCGTGCCCACCGCGAAAGCCGAACGGCCACCGGTCGGCAACTGACCCCGTTTTCCCTTGCGGCCTGGCGCTTCCCCGCGGAAGTGCCAGGCCTTACCTGTGCGCGCTGTTCACCCTTTCGAGTGATCCACACCTCGTCGAGAACCTCGGCGCCGGTCCCCGATGTCTTACGGGGCAGATCCGGTGGACGCCGGGTCGAGGGAGGAGAGCACCATGCGCACCACCACGAAGCCGCAGAAGTTGCTCGGCCTGGCCCTCGCGGCCGGGCTGGTCACGGCCACGAGCATCGGGATCGCCGGCGGGGCGTCGGCCGATCCGGGAACCACCGAGGGGACGACCATGACCGAAGCGCACCAGCAGCCACCGAAGGGGGCGCGCGCCACCGTTCAGGTGAGCCCGAACCCCACCACGCGGCGCGGCGAAGAAGTGACCATCACCGGGAACTGCGGGGGCGGCACCGGCCTGAAGTCGGTGCTCGGGGGTTTCCCCGAGCACCCGGTGCTGGAGAACGTCCGGATCATCAAGTCCGGGCCGGACGAATTCGAGGCCAAGGCCACGCTGTCCGAACAGATCGGGAACGGCGTCGGTCCCGTTTTTGTCGACTGCGGCGGCGAGGCGGGAGTGACCCTGCTGGTCACGCACGTCTGAACCGGCGAAAAGCCCGCTCGCCGGCACCCGGGTTCCGGCGAGCGGGCCACTCCGAATGCGGTCCGGCTCAGCAGTTCTTCCAGGCGAAGTGGTAAACGGTGTCGACATTCGCGTGTTCGGAGTCCATTTCGATGAAAGTGGACCCCGTGGACGTCCCGTCGTCCGCCCGCAGTTCCGCGTTGATGTTGAGGTTGCGGTCCTCACCGCACGGCGCGAACACGAGCGCGGCGACGTCGGTGGTGTCGGTCGCGCGCCACTGGCCGTGGAACGGGCCGGGGAAGGTGTGGCGCACCCGTGCGGTCGGCGAGGTCCCGGCGAAGTAGTAGTTCGCCTGCTCGAGTGTGCTCGCCCCGCTCTCGATGTGCGCGAACCCGCGGTAGTCCGCCTCCGCGATCGCGTACGTGAACCCTTGCGGCACATGCACGAGCACGTTGATCTGGCAGTTCTTCCTGCCGTCGAGGGCGGAGGCGCCACCGCCGGCCTTGGCGGTGAAGTTCGAGTACCGCACCGTGAAGGAGGTGTTGTCGGAGGCGACGTCGGCCGACGCGGTGGCCGTGCCGGCCGGGCAGCCCGAGCCGTTGATGGTCTTGATGTCGAGCGTGATCTTTTCGGTCGGCACCGGATTCGCCGACGAATCGGCGGGTGCGGCGAGCAGGGACAGAATTGTTACGGCGACGACCGACATACCGAGCATGACGCTCCTCCAAATGGGCCACGATGCCTTGTGATCACGATGATCGCTCGCGGAAGGGATCGTAGCGCGATCGCAAAGTGTTCGAGGGCCACTGAACGGAGTAACACGGCCGCCGGCGGTACGGGAAATCCATTTCCCCGTACTTTCGCGGTGTAATAGTTGATTATTCGAAGAAACGGAAGTCCTACTGGACTGGACCAGTATTGCGCCGGAGCGAATACGGCGGTGTCGCGGACGCGAGCAACGTTTCGGCGTCCAGTGTCACGGCCCGGCTCCCCCGCTCCCCGAACCGCCGCGCCACCAGTGCGCCCGGCTCCTCGACGCGGTCCACCCGCCCGGACAGGAAGGCCCACTCGTGCTCGTCGGACCCGAAGTACAGCACGGTCCCGAACACCTCGCGGAACCGCCGCCACGACGCGACCAGCGTTTCGTTGCGCCACAACGTCGGGCAGCCCGCCTGGCAGGTCACCACCCCGCCGGGCGCCAGCAACCGCGCGCAGCGTCCGAGGAAGTCCTTGCCGTACAGGCGGTTGTGCTGCGCGTCCGTATCACCGTTCTCGTCCGGCAGGTCGATCACGACGACGTCGTAGGTGGCACCGCGCTCTTCGGCGGCGGCGAGGAACGCCCAGCCGTCCTCATAGGACAGACAGATGGGCCCGGCACCGCGCTCGGCTTCGGCGAGGGCGGCCGGCGTGTAGCCGTAGGGCAGGTGCTCGGCGCAGGCCCGCACGGCCTGTTCGTCGATGTCGACGTGGTCGACGACCTCGGCGCCGGCGGCCAGGGCCAGTTCGCAGACAACACCTTCGCTCGAACCGATCACGAGCACCCGGCGCACGTGGTCGGCGAGCAGGAGCGCGGGGACCATCAGCGCCTCGTGGTACACCAGCTGGCTCGCCTCGGTGCTCTGGCGCTCGCCGTCGCAGAACAGGGAGACGCCCTGCGCGGTGCGCCCGATCAGCACGTCCTGGTAGGCCGTGCGCGCGCTGAACACGACGTCTTCGACCTCCCAGACACGGGTGAGGCCGGGGCCGAGCGGTTCGTGGATCGCTGTCATCAGGGTTCTCCCCGGCGCAGGACGGACAGGTGGACCGATGCGGCGTCCAGCGCCTTGGCCAGCAGCCGCACCGCGTGCTCGGGATCGGCGCGCTCGCCGCAGGTGAACACGTCGGCGAACAGCGACCCGTGCTCGGGGTACGTGTGCACCGAGGCGTGGGATTCGGCGAGCAGCGCGATCACGGTGGCGCCCTGCGGCGCGAAGCTCTTGGCCACGACGTCGACGACCGTCGCGCCCGCCTCCGTCACCGCCGCGCGAAGCAGTTCCCCCAGCTTCGGGGCGTCGTCGAGCAGGCCCGGGTCGACGCCGTGCAGCTCGGCCAGCACGTGCCGTCCGGTGAACCGGCCGATTTCAGGCATCTCCCCACCTCCCCAGGCAGTAGGTGCGCAGCGGCTCGATCCCGTTGAACTCCACCGACGCGTAGGACGCCGTGTAGGCGCCGGTCCCCGGCAGGTCGAGGCGGTCGCCGGCGCGCAGCGACAGCGGCAGCTCGTACGGCGTCCGCTGGTAGAGCACGTCGTCGCCGTCGCAGGTCGGCCCGGCGAGCACCACCGGCCCGGCGGGTCCGTCGTGCGGCTCGACCGGCTCGAACCGGTAGGCGATCGCCTCGTTCTCGGCCTCGGCGAGCCCGTTGTAGCGGCCGATGTCGAGGTACACCCAGCGTCGCTCACCGCGGCGGGCGACCAGGACGACCTCGGTGCGCAGCAGGCCGGCGTCGGCGACCAGCACGCGGCCCGGTTCAAGCAGCAGCTCGGGCCGCCCGTCGGGGAAGTGCGTGGCGAGGGCCGACTCGATCGTGGCCGCGTAGGCAGTCAGCGCCGGGACGTCGGTGCGGTGCGCCGTCGCGAAGCCGCCGCCCAGGTTGAGCCGGGTCATCGGCACGTCCTGGGCCGCGGCCTCGGCGAACAGCTTCGCCGCCGTGGCGATCCCGATCTCCCAGGCGGCGAGGTCGGGCTGCTGCGAGCCGACGTGGAAGGCGACGCCGGGCCGCAGCCCCAGCTCGGCCGCGCGCAGCACCAGGTCGAGGGCCTCGGCCGGGTCGCAGCCGAACTTGCGGCCGAACGGCGTCACGGAGTCCGGCGCGTCGAGGACCACGCGGATCGACACCGCCGCGCCCGGCGCGTGCCGGGCCAAGTTGTCGACGTCGTCCAGAGCGTCGGAGGTGAACTCGCGGACACCGCGCTCGTGCGCGTAGGCGACGTCACGGGGTTTCTTGATCGGGTTGCCGTAGGCGAGGTCCGCCGGATCGGCGCCGCGCTCGAGGCATCGCGCGAGCTCGGCGGGCCCGGCGACATCGAAGCCGATCCCGGCCGCCACCAGCGCGTCGAGCACCGGCGGAGCCGGGTTGGCCTTGACCGCGTACCGGATCAGAGCCCCGGGGAACGCCGCGCGGAACGCCCCAGCCTGAGCAGCCACGACGTCGGTGTCGACGACAAGGCACGGGGTCGGCGGATCCCGCTCGTCGAGAAACCGGCGAACCCGGCTGAAGTCGGCGCACACGGCGCCAGTCTCGCAAACGACACCAGCCCGAACCCCCACAGGTGCTCCGGCGGCTCACCCCGGACCTCCGGCCCGCTCATCCACCACACGGCCCTGCCGGACGCCCCCACCGGGCCCTCAGACCACCGCCACAAGCAAGCAACGATTCGTCCCGGACCTCGGGCTCGGCCCCTTCCTCCTCGTGGACCCGCCGGCTGTCCCCGCAAGGCCGCTCATCCGCTCGGGACCTCGTCGCACCGTCACACCAACCACCACAGGTGGCCCAGCGATTCGCCCCGGACCCCGAGCCCCACCTCATCCACCGCGCGGGCCTGTCGAACGCCCCGCCAGGCCCGCTCATCCGCGGCACCTCACCGCGCCCTCAGACAAACCGCCACAGGTGGCCCAGGGGTTCTTCCCGGACCTCGGGCCCGACCTCATCCACGTCCGGACCTGCCGGGCGGCTCATCCGCTCACCGCGCCGTCAGACGAACCGCCACAGGTGGTCCGGCGTGCCGTTGTCGTCCCACTGTGTCACCTGCGCGCCGTCGGCGGTGGACTGCTGGTCGACCGCCATGACCTTGCCGCTGCGGACGTTGACGAGCTTCGACCAGCCGCCGCCGGCGTCGACGATCCGCCAGTTGTGGTCCGGGGTGCCGTTGTCCTGGTACTGCTGCACGTGCGCACCGTTGTCGAGGCTCTGGTCGTGCACGGCGAGGATCTTGCCGCTGTTGCGGTTGACGATCCGGACCGTGCCGTCGCCGTTGTCGACGACCGCCCAGAGGTGGTCGGCGCTGCCGTTGTCCGACCACTGCGTGACCTCGGCGGTGTCGGCCAGGGACATGTTCGACACGGCCAGGACCTTGCCCGACCGCTGGTTCTGGAGCTTGCGCCAGACCGTCGTCGACCCGGCGGGCCGGGTCAGCAGGGCCAGGTAACCCCCGGCGACCGGGCGGGCCTGGAAGCCGCGCTGGGTGGCGTCGGCGACGACGTACCAGTCGGTGAACGGCACGCGCTGCGGTGTGGTGTTCGCGAAGCTGTAGACGCCCTCGACCAGGGTGTTCCGGATGTTCGGCTGGTCGGTGAGCCAGGCCGCGGTCCACAGCTCCCAGTCGGCCTTCGTGTAGTTGTTGCGCGGGTCGAGCAGCACGCCGTGGGCGGTCGCGCGGGCCTGGTACCAGGCCGCTTCCTGCGCCGCGACGCCGACCGGGACCAGGTCGAGGCCGAGCACGCGGGCGGCGAAGCCGTTGTACTTCAGGCTCCACGTGCCGGGCTGGTCGTAGGCGAGCTTCAGGTGCTGGTTGGACGTGTCCTGCGCGAGCGTCACCCACTGGCTGACGTAGCTGCGCGAAACCGACCGGTACCGCTGGGCGTCGGCGGTATTGCCGGTGGCGCTCGCGATGACACCCATCGCGCCGACGCCGATGATCCCCTTGAGCGCGAGGTTGGCGCTGTGGGCGATGAACCCGGTGAAGTCGTCGGTCTGGTTCTGGAAGCCCGGGTCGAGCGTGTTGCCGACGAGGTACTCGGCCCACTGCCGCAGGATCCGGTAGTGGGTGGTGGCGAACGCGCTCGCCTCCGCCGCCGGCAGCCGCTGCACCAGCGCGGCGGCCATGATCAGCATGTTGGCCGACTCCTCGACCGGCATGCTCTCCTCGTTGCCGTCGTTGTGCCCGGTCGCGTCCGGGTAGTGGGTGCCGACGTCGTGCTCGGCGAACTGCATCGGCCAGCCACCGTGCTCGGGGTAGTCGAGCAACGGTTCCAGGATGAGCCGCAGGTAGGCCGGGGAAAGGTAGAGGTAGGCCGGGAACGCCGGGTACGTGACGTCCACTGTGGACATGTTGCCGCTGGAGGAGATTTCCTTGAGGAAGGCCCACGGCGAACCACCGCGGTCGACCAGCTCGGTGCCGCCGAACGCCTGGCGCAGGGCCAGCGCGCAGATCGCGGCGTAGTGCTCGCCGGTGGTGCCGCCGCCGGCCGCGGCCACGGCGTCGTCGTGCAGGCGCTGGTCGATGGCGGTCGCGGCCGCCAGCGCCGCGCCGTAGTCGTTCGCGAACCACACGGCCATGTCCTGCCAGCTGCCCCAGTAGTGCGTCCACCAGGGCTTCAGCTCCGCGCCGAGGTAGCGCACCGCCGGCGTCCGGACGTGCCCGATCGCGAGGGTGAACGGCGCCGACGTCCCGCCGGCGGCGATCGTCCCGAGGTTCCGGTT
>NZ_JBICSQ010000068.1:0-45941 GCF_043197175.1 Amycolatopsis sp. NPDC049252 | reverse complement strand
GGGCGGGGGGCGCGATGGGGGGGCCCACGACGGGTGGGGGGACGTCGACGCACCGGGCTTCGACGACCCCGTCTGGGTGCACTTCTCGGTGATCGACCCCGCGAGCCGCGGGGTCGGCCCGGGTGGGTTCCGGCAGCTGACCGTGGGCGCCGAGGTCGAGTTCACCGTCGAGCGCGCCGAGCAGGACGGGTTCCACTGGCGCGCTGTGTGGATCACGGAATGAGCAGCACCTTGCCGGTCGTCCGGCGGCCCTGAAGGTCTTCGTGGGCGCGCTGGGCGTCGGCGAGCGGGTACGTGCCGCCGATGCGGACGGTCAGGTCGCCCGCCAGGACCGCGTCGAACAGCTCCTTCGCGCGCCAGTCCAGCTCCTCGCGCGTGCGGACGTAGTGCACCGACGTCGGGCGGGTCAGGTACAGCGAGCCGCCCGAGTTGAGGCGCTGGGGGTCGACCGGCGGCACCGGGCCGCTGGCCGCGCCGAACAGCGCGAGCAGGCCGCGGATCTTGAGGCTCGCCAGGCTGGCGTCGAAGGTGTCCTTGCCGACGCCGTCGTAGACGACGTCCACGCCTTCGCCGTCGGTCAGGTCGCGGACCGCCTTCGTGAAGTCGTCGCGGTCGTAGCGGATCACTTCGTCGGCGCCGGCCTCACGCGCGAGCTTCGCCTTCTCCTCGGTCGACACCGTGCCGAAGACCCGGGCGCCGCGCGCCTTCGCCAGCTGCACCAGCAGCAGGCCGACGCCGCCGGCGGCCGCGTGCACCAGCACGTCGTGGCCCGGCTGCACCTCGAACGTCGACGCGACCAGGTAGTGCGCCGTGATGCCCTGCAGCATGGTCGCCGCGGCCGTCTCGAGGGAGACGCCCTCGGGCACCTTCACCGCCACCGACGCCGGAAGCAGCTTGCGGGCGGCGTAGCTGCCCAGCGAGCCCTGCCAGGCCACGCGGTCGCCGACCGCGAAGCCCTCGACGTCCGGGCCGACCTCGGCGACCGTGCCCGCGCCCTCCAGGCCCGGGACGAACGGCAGCTCCATCTTGTAGATGCCCTGGCGCTGGTAGGTGTCGATGTAGTTCACCCCGGCCGCGGCGACGTCGACCAGCAGCTCCCCGGCGCCGGGGGCCGCGACGTCCACTTCGGCCGGTTCGAGCACTTCCGGGCCGCCGGTCTTCGTCACCTGCACTGCGGTGGGCATGCGTCCTCCTCGGGGGTCGGGCTTCTACCGGGACAACTATGGCCGACGCCACGCTGTTCCGCGTGCCGGTCGCTTGTTGGTTATGGTTCGGGGCGTGGCTGAGGAAACCGAGGAAAAGACGACCCCGCCGACGTCGGCCCAGCTGACCGCGGCGCGCAAGTTCGTGAAGGCGCACGGCAAGCCGTCCCGCGCGGTGGTGGAGAACATCGGCCGCGCCGGGGCCCGGGTCGTAATGGTCGGGGCCGACGGCGCGCTCGGCGACGTCGTCGTGCCGGCCGTCGCGACCGGTGAGGCGCTGGTCGAGGCCGTCGAGGACCTCGAAACCGCTTCGTGGGACGCGGAGACGGTCAAGGCCACCAAGATCGGTGCCGCGCACCGCCGCAAGATGGCCGGCAAGTGAGCCGCACCGCGATCCTCGTCGGCTGCGCCGAACTGCCCGAGGGCGACGGCGACGAGCACGCCGTCCCGGCCGCGCTGGGCGAGCTGGGCTTCGACGTCTCGTGGGCGGCCTGGGACGACTCCCGCGTCGACTTCGGCGCGGCCGACGCCGTGATCCTGCGCGCCACCTGGGACTACCCGGCCCGCCGCGGCGAGTTCCTCGAGTGGTGCGAGTCGGTGCCCGCGCTGTACAACCCGGCGTCCGTGGTGCGCTGGAACACCGACAAGTCGTACCTGGCGGAGCTGCTGGACGCGGGTGTGCCGGTGGTCCCGACCACGCTGGTCGAGCCGGGCTCGCCGGCCAAATTCCCGAAGTCGGCGTACGTGGTCAAGCCGTCGGTCGGCGCGGGTTCCCGCGGCGCGGCCCGGTTCGACGCCGGCGCGGACGCTTCTTCCCACGTGGCCGCCCTGCACGCTGACGGCCACACCGCGCTGATCCAGCCGTACCAGTCCAGTGTGGACACCGAGGGCGAGCTGGCCCTGTCGTACTTCGGCGGCATCTACTCCCACGCCTTCGCCAAGAGCGCGATGCTCGGGTCCACAATGGACGACTCCGGCCTGTACCTGACCGAGCAGCTGGCCAAGGCCGAGCCGCCCGCCGACGCGATCGCCGTCGCCGAGGACGTCCTGGACGCGGCGTCGGCGCTGCTGGGCATCCTGCGCGCGGAGCTGCTGTACGCCCGGGTGGACCTGGTCCGCGGCCCGGACGGCAAGCCGTTGCTGCTGGAGCTGGAGCTGACGGAGCCCTCGCTGGGCTTCCGCCAGACAGACCCGGCCGCGGCGATGCGCTTCGCCTCGGCGGTCCGCCAGCAGCTGGCGTAGCCGGCGGCGGCCTCGACGATCGCGGTCAGCTCGGCCGGGTGCGACAGGAACGGTGAGAAAGACGACGGCAGCCGTTCGACGTGCCCGGCCCGCCGCGCTGTCCGGATCGACGTCGGCGACGAAGTTCTCGTGCGGCGTCAGCGGCGTGGAGAGGTCGCCGTCGACCTTCCACCAGGACGGCGGCTGCCCGCCGACCGCCCCGAAGGCCCCGTGAACGAACAGCGAGGTCGGACGCGTCATCGGGTCTCCACGGGGCTCGCGGGTCAGGCGCGCACACCCCGGCGGAAGGCCGCGACGAGCCAGCCGCATTTCCGCTGGGCGGAAGACCTGGTCATCGGGCAGCCTGGTAGACGGCTGCCAGCGCGAGGACGACGATCGCGCCGATCGTGGTGACGGCGACGGATCCGGTGATCACGTAAAGGCCGCCTATTCCGGTCAGCCCGGCTTTGATCACTTCTCGCAGCCCCCGTGACCCGCCTCTGCGGGTCGAAGGCCGGCCCCCGATTTCTTTGCCCACCGCACTACCTCTCTCTATGGTGTACTAGTACGCCATAGAGTCGATTGTGCCTCTCGAAGTCTGGGACCAGGAATGATCTTTGATGGTGCGAAGGTGTTTCTGTCGGTCGGGCCGATGCTTTTCTTTTTCCGCCGGTGTCCGGGTTTTCCGCCGGTTGTCGATCTCTGCCCGGAGGCGCCGCGGTGACGGCCCAGCCGGACTGCGAACGCCTGGGCAGGTCTCCCGAGAAGGCGGCGCTGGGCCTGCTCGCCAGACGGCAGGACGGGGATCTGCTCGGAACTCTCCGGCGCGCGGTCGAATCCTCGGTGAGCGGTTCTCCAACCGCGCTCGCCTGTCTTGTCGATCCGACCGCTTCACTGGCCGCCACGCCGGAGGTGCGCACGCTGGCGATCTGGGGGCTCATCGTCGACCGGATCGGCAAGCTGGGCTCGGTGCTGGAACCGCGGGAGCACTTCACCCTGCTCGCCGCGTTCCGGCTCCCGCCGGTGCCGGACGGCGGCGCGAGCTGGGCACCGACCCTCCAGGAACGGTTCCGCCAGCTGGCCAAGGTGCGCGGCCTGTTCGGAAGCCGGGAACCCCTGTCGGACACGCCGATGAACAGGGCTTGGGGGAGTGCGCTCGGGACGCTCTGCGACGCCGTGGCCCGAGCGGTCGCGCGGATCGAGGGGGATGCTTGGCTGCCCTACGTGGAAATCGGGCGCTCGGCCGCGGAAGGAACCTTGCCCGGAACCCGGAGTGCGGAAGGGGTCCGCGCTCCGTCCGAAGGCGCGCAGCCGGTGTTCGTGGAACGGATGGTCGTCACCGTCGTCATGGATCGCCGGACAGCGTTGCGCCGCTTCACCAAACGGGTCGTCGTGGCTCGCGAGGACGGTCTCGACGGTTACGACGTGCACGCGGTGATCGGCTGGTCCGGGAACCTCAGCGATCTCCCCGTCAAGGCCCTGTGGAACTGCCGCCTCGTCGCGCTGCCCGGGGAGCACCCGGGTGATCCCGTGGTGCCCAGGCTGCGGTTCCGGCGGAGGCTGCGGCTGAACGAGTCCTACGGTTTCGCTTCCGAAGCGGTCGACGAGCGCCCCCACGAAGAGCGGCAGTGGATCGGCGTCGCCATCGACCACCACGGTGTGGCGCCGGGGAAGTTCGAGAACGGCGAACCGGTCGCCGGACTGACGATCCGGGTGAACTTCGACGAAGAATGCCTGCCGGAAGCCTGCTGGTGGTACGCGGAGCAGCTGGAGGTCGAAAGGCTGCGCCGGCCGCCGGCGGGGGATCCACGTCTGCTCGACGTCGGGGACGGGTTCGTGCAGCACACCTTCGAGGGGCACTGCCACCCGCGGGAGGAGTACGGCATCGCCTTCAAGTGGCCCCGAACCTGCTGGGAATGAAGCCGCACCTGGCCGATGCGGCTTCCTCTCCCTGGAGACATGGCCTTGGTTCAGTTGCCGGTGTTCCCGCCGCCTTCTCCGCCGCCACCGCCACGCTTGTGGTGGTGTCGGTACACGCTTCCGTCTCCTTATGAATCTTGCGGAGCGTAGTACTACGCTCCGCAAGAGAAGACTACCGTACGTGTTCGCGCAGGCGTGTACTGGGTGGCCGCTAAGCGCGCTTCGCGGCCAGCCGATCCACTCGCGGCCACCGCACATCGGTTGCCCAGCCGAGTTTCTCGAAGCCCCAGATCACCCGGGCCGACACGTCCACCTGGCCCCGCAGCACCCCGTGCCGTGCGCACGTCGGATCCGCGTGGTGGGAGTTGTGCCACGATTCGCCCATCGACAGGATCGCCAGCGGCCAGAAGTTGGCCGCTTTGTCGCGGCTGGCGAACGGGCGCTCGCCGATCAGGTGGCAGATCGAGTTCACCGACCACGACACGTGGTGCAGGAACGCGATGCGGACCAGGCCGGCCCAGAAGAACGCCGTCACCACGCCCCACCACGACCAGCTGATCAGGCCGCCGAGCACGGCCGGCAGGGCGAGGCTGAGCGTGATCCACAGCCAGAAGAAGCGGTTGACGACCCGCAGGTCCGCGTCCGCGACCAGGTCCGGGGCGAAGCGGTCGGCGTTGGTCACCTCGCGGCCGAACATCCAGCCCATGTGCGCGTGCCAGAACCCGCGCAGCAGCGCCGACGGCGACGTGCCGAACAGCCACGGCGAGTGCGGGTCGCCCTCGCGGTCGGCGAAGGCGTGGTGCCGGCGGTGGCTCGCGACCCAGAAGATCACCGAACCCTGCACCGCCATGCTGCCCGCGACGGCCAGCGCGATCCGCAGCGGCCGGTTCGCCTTGAACGCGCCGTGGGTGAAGTAGCGGTGGTAGCCGACGGTCACGCCCAGCGTCGCGAAGACGTAGAACACGGCGGCGAGAATCAGGTCGATCCAGGACATGCCCCAGCCCCAGACGAGCGGGACGGCGATGAGCAGCGCCGCGAACGGCACCAGCAGGAACGTCTTGAGCACGATCATCTCGCCGGTGCCGCGGCGGTGGGAGATGAGCGGCTTGGGCGCGGAGCGCGTCGTCATGGCGCGAACCGTAGCCTGGCCGAGTTACGACGGCGTGGCCGCGGGTTGCTCAGGCGGTGGCGAGTTCCGGTTCCTTCGGCGCGGCGGCCAGCGAGACGACCGGGCCGCGGTCGCGGCTGCCGGTCCACAACGACGCCGTCGCGACGATGACGGCCATCGCGCCGAGGACGTGGAACGACACCATGGCCTCCGGCACCCCCAGCGCGTACTGCAGCGAACCGAGCCCGCCCTGGGCGAGCGCGACCACCCAGACGACCGTGTAGCGCTGCCAGAGCGACTTCGGGGCACCGGCGCGCATCAGCTGCAGGCCGAACACCGCGAGCAGCAGCAGGTAGGCGAGGAGCAGCCCGCCGTGGACCTGGGCGAGCGTCTCGACGGAGACGGCGAGGCGGTGGGTGTTGATGTCGCCGCTGTGCGGGCCGGCGCCGGTGACCGTGGTGCCGGCCGCGAGCACGAGCCACATCACGACGGCGAGCACGACCAGCAGCTTGCGTCCGGCCGCCGGGACCAGCGACCGCGCGGGCTCGTCGCCCTCGCGGAACGCGCGCAGCAGCAGGACGGCCAGCCAGACCAGGGGAGTGGTGGCGAGGAAGTGGATCGCGACGGTCCACCACTCCAGCTTCGCGAGCACGGTCATGCCGCCGACGACGGCCTGCAGCACGACGCCGCCAGGCATCGTCCAGGCGAGCTTCACCAGGCGCTTGCGAGACGGGTGGTCGATCTGGACGCGCCAGGCGGTGATGACGGCGATCGCGGCCACGGCGATGACGACGCCGGTCAGCATCCGGTTGCCGAACTCGATCCACTGGTTCAGCGCGTCGATGCCGGAGTCGTGCTTCGGCACGAGGCTCCCGGCCACGCACTGCGGCCAGGTCGGGCAGCCGAGCCCGGAGCCCGTGACGCGCACGATGGAGCCGGTGACGCCGATCAGCGCCTGCGCCAGGACCGCGGCGACCCCGACGGCCCGCTGCACGGCGGCGGAGGGATACGGCAGGCGGGCGACAAGGCTGGTGAACGGCACGGCATCGATGGTAGAGCGCGTGGAAATCCGGCTTTCGGCAGGTCCCGGCGCCCAGAACGCCGACGCGGGCACAAGGGACCAAGGTCACGTCCGACCCGGGCCGCGGCCCCCACCCTTCCCGGGGGGACGAGCCCAGGCTCAGTCTATCGCCGGTCACCGACATTTCCGGCTCGTGGAGCCCGGCTGCTCGAAGTTGTCCACAACGCCCGAGCCGTGTGGACAGGTCCGTCTCAGGTGAGCTTGGTCGTGCGGCTTGCCAGTGCCCCCGCGGCAGCTGCCCAGACCACCAGCACCGCCATCGGTCCCGGCGCGAACGCGCCGTCCACCAAAGCCGCGCGCATGCCTTCGGCCAGCGCCCCGGACGGCAGCAGCTCGACGACCACCGCCAGCCCGGACGGCAGGGCCGACGGCGCCAGCAGGATCCCGCCCGCCAGCAGCAGTACGAACCAGACGATGTTCGCCAGCGCCAACACGGCTTCCGCGCGCAATGCACCGCCTAGCAGCACGCCCAGCGCGCCGAACGCCAGCGTGCCCAGTACCAGCAGCAGAACCGCCGACAGAAGTCCGGCGAGGGAAGGCGACCAGCCCAGGAACAACGCCACCACGCCGATCACCACCGACTGCAGCACGACCACCACCAGGGCCGCGATGAGCCGGCCCGCGACCAGCAGCCAGCGCGGCAACGCCGTCGCCGAGAGGCGCTTCAGGACGCCGTACCGGCGGTCGAAGCCCAGGGCGATCGCCTGGCCGGTGAACGCCGACGACATCACCGCCAGCGCCAGGATCCGGGGCGTGATCCAGTCCACTTTGGACGTCGAACCGAGCTGGGACGCCGGGAGGATGTCCAGCAGTGACAGGCCGATCAGCAGTGCCAGCGGGATGAGCAGGGTCAGCAGCACCTGCTCGCCGTGGCGCAGGGTGAGGCTCGCCTCGACGCGCGCGTGGGTTCGCAGCATGCGGCCCAGCGAGCCGCGTCCGGGCGCCGGGGTGAACGTGCCGGGTTCGAAAGCCGTCATGCCCGCAGCTCCCGTCCGGTCAGCTCCAGGAAGACCTCTTCCAGCGTGCGGCGGCCGACCTGCAGTTCCTCCGGCAGCACGCCCTGCTGGGCGCACCACGACGTGACCGTCGACACGACCTGCGGGTCGACCAGGCCGACCACGACGTAGGTGCCCGGCGCCGACTCGCGCACGTCGTAGCCCTCCGGCAGCGCCGCGGTGAGCAGTGCCGTGTCGAGCCGCGTGCGGGCCTTGAACCGCAGGCCCGCGGTGCCGCTCTCGTCGATCGTCAGGGTGTGCGGCGCGCCCGAGACGACGACCTTGCCGTGGTCCATGATCACCACGGTGTCGGCCAGCGCTTCGGCCTCTTCCATCAGGTGCGTGGTCAGCAGCACCGAGACGCCGTCGGTGCGCAGCGCGCCCAGCAGGTCCCAGACCAGGCGCCGGGCCTGCGGGTCCATGCCGGCCGTCGGTTCGTCGAGGAACAGCAGCTCGGGCCGCCCCACCAGGGCGCACGCCAGCGAAAGCCGCTGCTGCTGCCCACCGGAGAGGCGCTTGAACGGTGTCCGCCGCACCGAAGCCAGCCCGAGGGTCTCCAGGAGCCAGGCCGGGTCCAGCGGCGACGCCGCGCACGAAGCCACCAGGCGCAGCATCTCGTCGGCGCGGACGCCGGGGTACGCGCCGCCACCCTGGGGCATGATCCCGACGCGGGGGCGCAGCGCCGCCGACTCGCGTACCGGGTCGAAGCCGAGCACCCGGACCGTGCCGGCGTCAGGCTTCAGGAAGCCTTCGCAGATCTCGACGGTGGTGGTCTTGCCGGCCCCGTTCGGGCCGAGCAGCGCGAGCAGGCTGCCGCGCTCCATCCGCAGGTCGAGACCGTCGACCGCGCGGGTGGAGCCGTAGCTTTTGACCAGCCCGCTGATCTCGACGGCAGGGACACTCACATCGCGTCACGATACGGCGTCGGCGTGCGCGGGCACCGGCGGGGACGGCCGGGACAGCAACACGGGCGCGAGGCGCCGCACGATCAGCATCCCGCCGCCGCAGACGACGATCGCCGCGACGTAGGCGAACGGCAGCACGTACGGGCGGCCGTCGAAGGTGCTGCCGGTGGGCGGGAGCAGGAACGGCAGCGCCGCGCTGACCATCGTTGCGGCGACGCGGAAGCGGGACGTCCCGGCCGCCGCGGCGAGCGGGATCACCGCCCACAGCAGGTACCACGGCTGCAGGTTGATCTGCAGGATCATCACCGCGCCGAGGGAGACGCCGAGCCCGATGATCGGCCGGTAGCGCCACTTGAAGCTGTCCCACAGGAACTTGACCGTGATCGCGACGGCGACGGCGTAGCCGAGCATGCCGAAGATCGGCACCAGGGCGCTGGTGTGGTTGCCGAGGTTCAGGGTGATGCCGAGCACGCCGGCCAGGTTGGCCAGCTCGTTGCTCGGCGAGATCCAGCTGTGCACCAGCCCGGGCGCGGCGAAGGTCGCGCCGATCCAGCCGAAGCCGAGCCCGGAGCCGAAGCAGACGGCCGCCAGCACGACGCCGAACCAGGCCGCCATCGGCGCCCCGGCCAGGAATAGGTCCTTGAGCCTGCCGTGCCAGCGCCGCGCGACCATCACCGCGAAGAACGGCAGCGCGAACACCGCCGGCACCTTGACCGCGACGCCGAGGGTGATGATCGCGACACCGAGCCCGATGTACAGCAGTTCACCCTGGGCCAGCGGTGGTGGCGTGTCGCCCTTCACCCGGATCGGCAGCCGACGGATGCCGACCTCCAGCCCGGCGAGCATCAGGCCGATGGCCAGCGCGTCGTTGTGGGCGCCGGCGACGAAGTGGAAGATCAGCAGCGGGTTCAGGGCGCCCAGCCAGAGCGCGGTCGCGGGCTGGACGCCGAAGCGGCGGGCCAGCCGGGGCAGGGCCCAGACGATGAGGACCACGCCGGCCAGCGCGAGCACGCGCTGCAGCAGCACGCCCATCGCGATGCTCTGGCCGGAGATCGGCGCGAGCCAGCCGCCGAGGCGCAGCACCAGCGGCCCGTACGGCGCCGGCGTCTCGCGCCACATGTTCGACACGCCCGCGGTGAACGGGTCGGCGACGCCGAGGGCCTGCGCCGGGCCGAGGGTGTAGGGGTCCATCCCGCGGTGCACGATCTCGCTCTGCGCGAGGTAGCTGTAGACGTCGCGGGAGAACAGCGGCGGGATCACCAGCAGCGGCAGCACCCACAGCGCGATCGTGCGGGCGAGCTGGCCCTGCGACGCGAGCCGAGCGCGGTCCGGGCGGGCGAACTTCCCGAGCATCAGCCAGCTGAGCACCAGGATGCCCATGCCGGAGATGGCGATGGCCAGCGACACGGTGGGGATGCGGGTGAACAGCCGCAGCACCGGGATCTCCTGCACCGGGTTGATCACCGGCGCGGCCCCGGCGCCGAGGGAGCCCAGCGCCAGGAAGAGTGACCCGACCGTGCCGAACCGCCGGACGACGTTCAGCCCCCGCACCTCGTCCCCCACCAGGGGGAGCGCCACGCGGGGCTCGACGGGCGAGAGCGTCACCGGATGCGTGCTCCCGGTGACGATGTCCGCCACTCGCCGGTCCTGCCGTGCAGGATGTTCACCCAGTTCGCCCACAGCCACGGGAGCCAGGGTATCGCCGCCCGCGCGGAGTGAGTCGGGTCACTGCCGAAGACCCCGCCTTTGCCGTCCGCCGGGAAATAAGACACACTTGTGTTGTGAAAAAGACGGAGGCGGGTGACCCGGCGGGCGGCGACATGCCCCGCGCCACGGTCAACGCTGTCCCGTCGCAGGTCAGCGCCGAGGGCAAGACCCGCAACGAGGTCGCCCGGCTGCTCCTGGAACAGGGTCCCATGACCGCCGTCGTGGTCGCCGAGCAGCTCGGGATCAGCCCCGCGGCCGTCCGCCGCCACCTGGACGCTCTTCTCGCGGACGGCGAAGCCGAGACCCGGGACGCGCCCCGCCGAGGACCCCGAGGCCGGGGTCGTCCGGCCAAGCTCTTCCTGCTGACCGAGTCGGGCCGCGCCCGGTTCGGGCACGCCTACGACGACCTGGCCGTCTCCGCCATCCGCTTCCTGGCCGAGCACGCCGGTGAAGACGCCGTGCGCGCGTTCGCCGAGCAGCGCATCGAGAAGCTCGTCGGGCCGCACCGCTCCGCGATCACCGGATCGAGTGATCCGGCGACGCGCGCGGAGGCCCTGGCGACCGCCCTGACCAGGGAGGGCTACGCTGCGTCGACCCGTCAGGTAGGCGCGCCGGCACCCGGTCAGAACGTCGGCGCTCAGCTCTGCCAGCACCACTGTCCGGTCGCCCACGTGGCCGCGGAGTTCCCGCAGCTGTGCGAGGCCGAGACGGAGGCGTTCGCCGAGCTGCTGGGCACCCACGTCCAGCGGCTGGCGACCATCGCGCGCGGTGACTCCGCGTGCACCACCCACGTACCCGCCACGGCGGGTCCGCCGGCCCATCCCGAGCCGGTCAGAACGGTGCCCTCAGGGCGCATAGCACGGATCCCGAATGGAGGGAAACCCGCATGACTGCCGCTGCCGAGCAGCGCACTCCCACCACCGCGCCACTGAGCCAGGAAGAGACCATCGAGTCCCTTGGCAAGTACGCGTTCGGCTGGGCCGACTCCGATGAAGCGGGCGCCAGCGCCCGTCGCGGGCTGAACGAGGATGTCGTCACCGACATCTCCGGCAAGAAGTCCGAACCGGAGTGGATGCGCGAAGCGCGACTGAAGGCGCTCAAGCTCTTCGAGAAGAAGCCCATGCCCAACTGGGGGGCCGACCTCTCCGGGATCGACTTCGACAACATCAAGTACTTCGTCCGCTCCAGCGAGAAGCAGGCTGCGAGCTGGGAAGACCTGCCCGAAGACATCAAGAACACGTACGACAAGCTCGGCATCCCCGAGGCGGAGAAGCAGCGCCTCGTCGCCGGTGTCGCGGCCCAGTACGAGTCCGAGGTCGTCTACCACTCGATCCGCGAGGACCTCGAGAAGCAGGGCGTGCTCTTCCTCGACACGGACACCGCGCTCAAGACGCACCCGGAGCTGTTCGAGGAGTACTTCGGCTCGGTCATCCCGGCCGGCGACAACAAGTTCTCCGCACTGAACACGGCGGTGTGGTCCGGCGGCTCGTTCATCTACGTGCCCAAGGGCGTCAAGGTGGACATCCCGCTGCAGGCCTACTTCCGGATCAACACCGAGAACATGGGCCAGTTCGAGCGCACCCTGATCATCGTCGACGAAGACGCCTACGTGCACTACGTCGAGGGCTGCACGGCGCCGATCTACCAGTCCGACTCGCTGCACTCGGCGGTCGTGGAGATCATCGTCAAGAAGGGCGCCCGCTGCCGCTACACGACCATCCAGAACTGGTCGAACAACGTCTACAACCTGGTCACCAAGCGCGCCAAGTGCGAAGAAGGCGCGACCATGGAATGGATCGACGGCAACATCGGTTCCAAGGTGACCATGAAGTACCCGTCGGTCTTCCTCATGGGCGAGCACGCCAAGGGTGAGGTCCTCTCGGTCGCGTTCGCGGGCGAGGGCCAGCACCAGGACGCGGGCGCCAAGATGGAGCACCTCGCGCCGTACACCTCCTCGACGATCGTGTCGAAGTCGGTGGCGCGCGGCGGCGGCCGCACCTCGTACCGCGGCCTGGTCCGCGTGGCGAAGCGGGCGCACCACTCGCGCTCCAGCGTCGTGTGCGACGCCCTGCTGGTCGACACGATCTCGCGCTCGGACACCTACCCGTACGTGGACATCCGCAACGACGAGGTGTCCATGGGCCACGAGGCCACGGTGTCCAAGGTCAGCGAAGAGCAGCTGTTCTACCTGATGTCGCGCGGCCTCGACGAGGCCGAGGCGATGGCGATGATCGTGCGCGGGTTCGTCGAGCCCATCGCGCGTGAGCTGCCGATGGAGTACGCGCTCGAGCTGAACCGCCTGATCGAGCTCCAGATGGAAGGGTCCGTCGGCTAGTCATGTCGGTTACCGAGAACAACGTTTCCGAAGCTCTCCGCGAGGGGGCCGTCATTCCGGCGGCCTCCCGCGCGGAGCGCTTCACCTCCTACGACGTCGAGGCCTTCGAGGTCCCGGGCGGCCGTGAGGAGAACTGGCGCTTCACGCCGATGAAGCGGCTGCGCGGCCTGCACGACGGCAGCGCGCCCGCCACCGGCGAGATCACGCTGGAAGCCGACGCCGCCCCCGAGCTGACCATCGAGACCGTCGGCCGCGACGACGCGCGCCTCGGCCAGGCCGGCGTGCCGAGCGACCGCGTCGCCGCGCAGGCCTACTCCTCGTTCACCACGGCCACCGTCGTGACGGTGCCCAAGGAGACGAAGGCGTCCAAGCCGTCCGTGCTGCGCATCCACGGCCCGGGGGTGGACAAGGTCGCCTACGGGCACCTGCAGGTCCGCGCCGAGGCGTTCGCCGAAGCCGTCGTCGTCCTCGACCACGTCGGCTCCGGCACCTACGCCGACAACGTCGAGTTCGTCATCGGTGACGGCGCCAAGGTCACCGTAGTCAGCGTCCAGGACTGGGCCGACGACGCGGTGCACGTCTCCGAGCAGCACCTGAAGCTGGGCCGCGACGCCGCGCTGCGGCACACCGTGATCACCCTGGGCGGTGACCTGGTCCGCGTCTCGCCGACGGCGACCTTCGCCGACAAGGGCGGCGACGTCGACATGCTCGGCGTTTACTTCGCCGACGGCGGCCAGCACCAGGAGCACCGCCTCTTCGTCGACCACGCGGTCCCGAACTGCAAGTCGCGGGTGGGCTACAAGGGCGCGCTGCAGGGCGAGGGCGCGCACACGGTCTGGATCGGCGACGTGCTGATCCGCGCCGCGGCCGAGGCCACCGACACCTACGAGTTCAACCGCAACCTCGTGCTCACGCCCGGGGCGCGCGCGGACTCCGTGCCGAACCTGGAGATCGAGACCGGCGAGATCGAAGGCGCCGGCCACGCGAGCGCGACGGGAAGGTTCGACGACGAGCAGTTGTTCTACCTCCAGTCGCGCGGGATCGCCGAAGAAGCCGCCCGCCGTCTGGTCGTGCGCGGGTTCTTCCACGAGATCCTGGTGAAGATCGACGTCCCCGAGGTGCGGGAGCGCCTCGAAGCCGCGATCGAGGCCGAGCTCGAAGCCGTTGGCGCCTGACCGCTCTCTGACTTAGGAAACGAAGAAATGGCTACCCTGGAAATCAAGGACCTGCACGCCTCGGTCAACACCGACGAAGGCGCCAAGGAGATCCTCAAGGGCGTGAACCTGACGATCAAGTCGGGCGAGACCCACGCGATCATGGGCCCCAACGGCTCCGGCAAGTCCACCCTGTCCTACGCGATCGCCGGTCACCCGAAGTACCAGGTGACCTCCGGCGAGGTGCTGCTCGACGGCGAGAACGTCCTCGAGATGAGCGTCGACGAGCGCGCCCGCGCCGGCCTGTTCCTGGCCATGCAGTACCCGGTCGAGGTGCCCGGCGTGTCCATGTCCAACTTCCTCCGCACCGCCGCCACCGCGGTCCGCGGCGAGGCTCCCAAGCTTCGCCTGTGGGTCAAGGAGGTCAAGGAGGAGATGGGCAAGCTCGAGATCTCGCAGGAGTTCGCCGAGCGCTCGGTCAACGAGGGCTTCTCCGGCGGCGAGAAGAAGCGCCACGAGATCCTGCAGCTGGCGCTGCTCAAGCCGAAGTTCGCCATCCTCGACGAGACCGACTCCGGCCTCGACGTCGACGCCCTGCGCGTCGTCTCCGAGGGCGTCAACGCCTACAAGGCTTCGAGCGAGGTCGGCGTCATGCTGATCACGCACTACACCCGGATCCTGCGGCACATCACGCCGGACTTCGTGCACGTCTTCGCCGGCGGCCAGATCGTCGAGTCGGGCGGCAAGGAGCTGGCCGACGAGCTGGAGGAGCACGGCTACGTCAAGTACGCCGGCAAGCCCGAGCCGGCCGCGCTCTGACGTTTCCCACCCCAGGACTACACCGAGAAAGAAAGAGAGGAGCCGGCCCGATGACCACCACCTCGGCTAGCTCTGTTCCTTTGGACGTCGCCGCCCTGCGCGCCGACTTCCCGATCCTGTCGCGCACCGTCCGCGACGGGAAACCCTTGGTGTACCTGGACTCCGGGGCGACCTCGCAACGCCCGACCGCGGTGTTCGACGCCGAACGCGACTACGTCTTCACGTCGAACGCCGCCGTCCACCGCGGTGCGCACCAGCTGTCCGAAGAGGCCACCGACGCCTACGAGTCCGCGCGCGCGAAGATCGCGGAGTTCGTCGGCGCCGACCCCGAGGAGCTGGTGTTCACCAAGAACGCGACCGAGGGCATCAACCTCGTCGCGTACTCGATGAGCAACGCCGCCACGGCCGGTCCGGAAGCCGAGCGCTTCCGGGTCGGCCCGGGCGACGAGATCGTCATCACCGAGATGGAGCACCACGCGAACCTCGTGCCCTGGCAGCAGCTGTGCCAGCGCACCGGGGCGACGTTGAAGTGGTTCAAGGTGACCGCGGATGGCAGGCTCGACCTGTCCGATGTGGACGAACTGATCACGCCGCGCACGAAGGTGGTCGCGTTCGCGCACCAGTCGAACGTCCTCGGCACGGTCAACCCCGTCTCGTTGCTCGTCGAAAAGGCCAAGGCCGTCGGCGCGCTCACCGTGCTCGACGCCTGCCAGTCGGTGCCCCACTTCGCCGTCGACTTCCACGCGCTGGGTGTCGACTTCGCGGTGTTCTCCGGCCACAAGATGCTCGGCCCGTCCGGCATCGGTGTCCTTTACGGGCGCACCGAGCTGCTCTCGGCCATGCCGCCGTTCCTCACCGGCGGGTCGATGATCGAGATGGTCAAGATGGAGGCCACCACCTTCGCGCCGCCACCGCAGCGGTTCGAGGCGGGCGTGCCGATGACGTCGCAGGCCATCGGCCTCGGCGCGGCCGTGGACTACCTCTCGGCCGTCGGCATGGACCGCATCGCGGCGCACGAGCACGAGCTCGCCGCGGCGGCCCTCGAAGGCATCGGCGCCATCCCCGGCGTCCGGATCATCGGGCCGACCGATCTGAAGGACCGCGGCGCGACCGTGTCGTTCGTGATCGACGGCGTGCACCCGCACGACGCCGGTCAGGTGCTCGACAGCCTGGGCATCGCCGTCCGCGTCGGCCACCACTGCGCGTGGCCGCTGCACCGGGCGTGCGGCGCGCAGGCGACCGTGCGGGCGTCGTTCTACCTCTACAACACGCTGTCCGAAGTGGACGCCCTGGTAGCGGGTGTTCGCGAGGCCCAGAAGTTCTTCGGAGTGGCCCAAGAGGTGACACAGTGAACCTGGAGAGCATGTACCAGGAGATCATCCTGGACCACTACAAGAACCCGCACGGGCGCGGCCTGCGCGACCCGTTCGACGCCGAGTCGTTCCAGGTCAACCCGACCTGCGGCGACGAGGTGACACTGCGGGTCAAGCTCGACGACGGGAAGGTCTCCGACGTCTCCTACGACGGCCAGGGCTGCTCCATCAGCCAGGCCTCGACGTCGGTCATGACGGACCTCGTCACCGGGCACACCCTCGAGGAAGCGTTCACCACCATGGACGCGTTCGTCGAACTGATGCAGGGCAAGGGAAAGGTCGAACCGGACGAGGAAGTGCTGGAGGACGGCATCGCCTTCGCGGGCGTCGCCAAGTACCCGGCCAGGGTCAAGTGCGCCCTCCTCGGCTGGATGGCCTTCAAGGACGCCGTCGCCCGGACCACCAGTGGAGTTGAGAAAGCATGACCGAAGAGACCGCCACTCGTGAGGGGCGCACCGCCGCCGACCTCGACGCCGAAACCACCGCGACGCAGGACATCGACCTCGCGAAGCTCGAGGACGTCGAAGAGGCCATGCGCGACGTCGTCGACCCCGAGCTCGGCATCAACGTCGTCGACCTGGGCCTGGTCTACGACATCCGCGTCGAGCCGGACAACACGGCGACCATTGACATGACGCTCACGTCGGCGGCCTGCCCGCTGACCGACGTCATCGAGGACCAGACGTCGGCCGCGCTGACGTCCGGCGGCCTCGTCAAGGACTTCCGGATCAACTGGGTCTGGATGCCGCCGTGGGGCCCGGAGAAGATCACCGAGGACGGCCGCGAGCAGCTGCGCGCCCTCGGCTTCACCGTCTGACTTCTCGCACACAAAGCGGGTCACCCTCCGGGGTGGCCCGCTTTGTGTATAACGACCTATACCGCGCGTGCCAGGCCAACGCGTACAGGACGAGCGTGGTGAGGAAGCCGCTGCCGGCGCCGGTGACCGCGAGATAGGTCGCGTTGCCGACCACACCCGCGCGGGTCATCGGGTCGTGGTGGGCCAGGAACGGCAGTACCTGCGCCAGGACGCCCGCCGAGGCTCCGATGATGAGGAACGCCACTACCGCCTTGCGATGGCGGGTGGCCGGCGGCGCCGGTTCGGCCGGCGCGGCGCGGTACCACTTCCGCAGCCACCACAGGAGAATCGCGGCCCCGGCGATGGTGCTGACCAGCTGGATCAGCCGGCCGACGTCGACCCCGGTGACGAGCGGGGTCCGCAGGAAGGCGAACCCGTCGTTCTCGTGGGTGAAGGCGTCCCAGCCGACGTGGGTGGCGGCGCCGATGACCAGGGACAGCGCGATCCAGCCCGGCCGTCGCCAATCGAAGGGGTGACGGGGGAGCCGTTCGGCCAGGGGTTTCGGGGCCAGGGCCAGCAGGGGGCGTTTCAGGACGACCTGGAAGAGCGCGAGGATCACCAGCGCGAGGAGCGGGTCGAGCCAGAGGGCCGAGGCGAGTTCGTGCGTCTTCGTCAGGCCGACGCCGGGAAGCCGTGGCACGAACCAGAAGACGTCCGGCGCCACGGACCCGGCGACGAGCGCGGACGGGACCAGCGGCCCGCGCAGCAGCGGGAGCACGGCGGCGGGATGGCTCAGCGTGAACGGCACGGAGCTAGTATCCCGGGGTGGTCCTGCGGTCGATCCTCCTGTTCCTGGCCGCGGCGGTCTGCGAAATCGGCGGCGCGTGGCTGATCTGGCAAGGCGTCCGCGAGCACCGCGGCTGGCTCTGGATCGGCGGCGGCCTGGTCGCCCTGGGCCTGTACGGCTTCGTGGCCACCCTCCAGCCGGACGCCCAGTTCGGCCGCATCCTGGCGGCGTACGGCGGCGTGTTCGTGGCGGGCTCGCTGGCCTGGGGGATGGTGGCGGACGGTTACCGCCCCGACCGGTACGACGTGATCGGCGCGCTGCTCTGTCTCGCGGGGGTCGCGGTGATCATGTACGTGCCCCGGACGGGGTAACGCTGTCCGCTGTGTCCCGATAGATCTTCGTGACCGAACCTGCCTTCCCGCCCGCACCACCGTCCTCGCCGAAACGCTCCGGTGTGTCCAAGGTGCTGCTGGTGATGATCGTCGTCGCGGTGCTCGGGGTGGCCGCCGGCGTCTACGGCGTCGGCCGGATCATGGTGGGGTACGAGGCCTACAAGATCCCGGGCGCGCACATGAGCCCGACCCTGGTGCCCGGTGACCAGCTCGTGGTGCGCCGGGCGAACGGCACCGAGGTGCACCGCGGGGACCTCGTCGCCATCGACGCCGGCTCGTTCGCCCAGCCGAGCCACGAGGGCGTCAGCGTCTTCCGCGTGGTCGGGATCGCCGGGGACACCGTCGCCTGCTGCACCGACCGTCGCCTCTCGGTGAACGGCAAGCCGATCACCGAGCCCTACATCAACCCCGGCGACGACGCCCTCTTCGGGTTCTCCACCAAGGTCCCCGACGGCGCGATCTTCGTCGAGGGTGACAACCGTGGCAACTCCGACGACTCGCGGTTCAGCGGTCCCGTGCGGCTGTCCGGTGTCATCGGGTTCGTGGTCGCGACCGGCACGGTCATCACCCCGCGGACGCTGGCCCCGGTGACCGCCTTCACCGACGCGAGCCTGCCGGGAACCCCGTACTCCGACTCGACGCTCCCCACCCTGCGGTGGTGGATCCTCGGCGGGTTCGTGCTGTTCGCCGCCGGGCTCATCGGCGTGATCGTGAGCGCTGTCCGGAGCGCCGGAAGACGACGAAAAGCAGCCGCAGCCCCACCAGCGCACTGATCACCAGCAGGTTGTAACCGAAGGCCTGGTTCAGCGTCAGCTCCGGCAGGATCCGCGGGCCGCTCGTGCCGGTCAGCAGGAACACCGCCATCAACCCCGTTGCCGCGCCGACGAAGGCCAGCAGGACCTCGTGGACCAGGCCGGTGACGACGTCGCGGTCGCGTTCGTCGGAGAACAGCCGGACGTTCACCGACAGCCGGCCCTCCTCCAGCGCGGCGCCGATCCGGTCGACGCGGCGGGGGATGCGGCGCAGCACCGGGAGCAGCGCCGTCAGCTCGGTGACCGCCGTGCGGCCCAGCGAGCCGGGCCGCAGTCCGGCGCCGACCTGCTCGACGGCGAACGCGCGGGACTCGGCCACGACGTCGAAGCCGGGGGAGAGAGCGGCGAGCGTGCCCTCGACGGTGGCCAGGGCCCGGAACACCGCGGCCACCGGCGGCGGGACGCTCAGCCGGAAGTCCGCGATCACCCGGAACAGGCCGGTGAACAGGTCGACGTCCGGGGTGCGGCTCGGCCCGAAGTGGCGGGCGACCAGGGCGCCGAGGGCGCGTTCGAGGCGTTGCTCGTCGATGTCGCCGGTGCGGTCGACGATCTCCAGCAGCCCGTCGCGCAGGCCCGCCGGATCACCGCGGTCCAGGGCCAGCACGAGGTTCTGCAGGCCGCCGCGCAGCCCGGAGTCGAGGCGGCCGACCGAGCCGAAGTCGAGCAGGCCGAGCCTTCCGTCGGCCAGCAGCATGAGGTTGCCCGGGTGCGGGTCGGCGTGGAAGACGCCGCCGATCATGACCTGGTCGAGCAGGCACCGCAGCAGCGACCGGGCGAGCCGCTCGCGGTCGGGCGCAGGCGCGGTCTCCAGGGGTTTGCCGTCGAGCCGGGACATCACCAGGACGCGCTCCGTGGACAGTGCTTTGTGGACGGTCGGCAGCACGACGTCCGGGCCGGAAGTGGCGGCCACGGCGGCGATGTTGCGGGCCTCGATGGTGAAGTCCAGCTCTTCGGCCAGCGCCGCGGCGAACCCGTCGGCGAGTTCGGCGACGCCGAGCGAGCGCGCCCAGTCCGCCCGTTCCTCCAGGGCGGCGGCGACCCGGCGGACGATGTCGACGTCACGTTCGGCCTGCTCCCGCACACCGGGCCGCTGGACCTTCACGACGACGTCCTCGCCGCTGCGCAACCGTGCTTTGTAGACCTGCGCGACCGACGCCGCCGCAAGGGGTTCCGGGTCGAACTCGGCGAAGACGTCGTCGGGTGAGCCGCCGAGCTCGGCTTCCAGCACCGCCCAGACGGCTTCGGCGCGGGCGGGCGCGACCTGGTCCTGGAGCTTGCCCAGTTCCTCGACGAACGCCGGGGGCAGCAGGTCCGAGCGCGTCGAAAGGAGCTGGCCGAGCTTCACGAACGTCACGCCGCCCTCCTCGAGCGCGCGGCGCAGCGAGCGGGCGAGCTTGGCGTGCCGTCCCGGCGCCAGGCCGGGTTCGCGGCGCCCGGCGAGGTAGCGGCCGAGGCCGTGCTTGATCGCGATCCGGCTGATCTGCGAGTACCGGCGGGCGCGCGACACCCGGGCGCGCACCGCTCGCAGTCGGCCGAGCCCGAGGCCGCCCGGGAACGCCATCTCGGCGACGAACAGGAAGAGCAGGGTCGCGAGGAAAGCGCTGCCTGCCAACGGGATCAGCAGTCCGAGCGCCGCGGCGCCGTGGTGCAGCAGAGAAACCGGGAACGCCCGCGCGATCCCGCCCGCGACGAGCCAGCCGAACGCGGCGCCGCACAGCGCGCGGGCGGTGCCGATCCGGACGCCGAGCACCCGCCTCGACGCGACCACGAGCGGCCACAGCACGAGCGCGTACAGGGGGAGGGTCAGCAGGCCCAGCAGGATGTCCACGCCGGGGAGCAGACCACGGCGGCCGGGCGGGGCGGCTCACGCGGCGGCGGGAGCGGGCTCCCTCGTGCGAGGGAGCTACTTTCGGCCGTGGCCCGGACCACCGGTGGACTTCTAACCTGACCGCGCGAACCACGGTGAAGTGTTCTCTAACCGGACAAAAGGAGACACGATGAACGGACGTCTGCTCGGACGGATCCTGGTGCTGGCCGCGGCGGTCACGGTGCCGCTGGGCGCCGGGCTCACCACGGCTTCCGCCGCGCCGGCCGCGGTCACGACGGTGTACTACAGCTCGTCCGGCGCGCCCGACTACCTGGCGCAGATCGACCAGGGCGCGGCCAACTGGAACGCCGTGGTCACCGACGTCAAGCTGGTCAAGCGCAGCAGCGGTGCCACGGTCAAGTTCCACGAGATCCACAGCGGCGGCTCGTACACGAACACGAACGGCCACGGCCGGGGCGACATCTACCTCGACACCAGCCAGGTCGCGGAGGGCTTCGACCCGACCCGGATCGCGGCGCACGAGCTGGGCCACAACCTCGGCCTGCCCGACGACTACACCGGCCCGTGCACCGAGCTGATGTCCGGCCACGGCCCGGGCACGGCGTGCAAGAACGCGAAGCCGTCGGCCGCGGAGGCGGCGAAGGTCCAGTCCCTGTGGGCGAACGGCTTCGCGGCGGCCCGCACGGCGGAGACCCGCCAGGTCGCTTACTGACCGCTTCGCGCCTGGTTGCCCACAGGGCAAGCGAGATGTGGACAACCAGGCGCCGGCGGCGGCCTTTCGGGGTTTCCGTCGGAGGGCCCCGGTACGCTGGAAGCGGGGCCGGACCCCCGGAGAGGGCGGGGGGCGCCTCCATCTCGAGAGGGAAGCAGCCGGGCCCGCGAGCTGCGAAGATCGCCGGGTGCGTGTACTCCGGCCGCTGGTGAGCAGGGCGACCTACCGCCGCTGGGTGTACCTCGTCCTCGGCGGGGCGATCAGCGTGCCCTACCTGCTGTTCGCCGCCGTGGCCGTGCCGTCGCTGCTGCCCTTCGCCGCGACGCTGGGGCGGGCCACCCTGATCGGTGGCCTCGTCACGTTGCTCGTCGTGGGCGGGACGGCCTTCCTGCCCGCCGTGCACGTCCTCGAGTCCACCGCCGTGCGCGAGCTGCTCGACAACCCGGCGCCCGGCGCGCCCGCGAAACCGCGTACGCGGCCGGGGCGGATGCGGGCCGCGGCGATGTTCGTGCTGCACGTGGTGGTCGGGTTCGGGGTCAGCTTGGCCAGCCTGGCCGCGCCGGTCGCGTTCGGGTTCTCGGTCAGCGCCGTGTTCACCGGCAAGCTGGTCCAAGGCGAGGCCGAGGTCACCGTGCCGAAGGGCTGGGCGTCCGCGTGGATCCCGGTCGTCTTCGCGGTCACCCTGGTGATGCTGATCTACGCCGTGTGGGTGATCGGGGCGCTGCTGCGCCGGGCCGCCGCGCGGTTGCTCGGGATGACCGCGGCCGACCGGATCGCCCAGCTGGAACGGCGGACCGAGCAGCTCGCCGAGCGCAACCGGCTGGCCAGGGAGCTGCACGACTCGGTGGGGCACGCGCTGAGCGTCGTGTCGATCCAGGCCGGTGCCGCCCGGCGGACCCTGCGCACCGATCCGGAGTTCACCGAACGCGCGCTCGGCGCCATCGAGGACTCGGCCCGCACCGCGCTCGACGACCTCGACCACGTGCTCGGGCTGCTGCGCGAAGAAGCCGCGGGCCGGACGCCGCAGCCGTCGCTGACCGAGCTGCCGAACCTCCTCGAGGAGACCCGCCTGGCCGGCACCGAGGTCACCGCCGCGATCGCGGGCGACTTGGCCGCGGTGCCGGCGGTGGTGTCGCGCGAGGTGTACCGGATCCTGCAGGAATGCCTGACCAACGCCGTCCGCCACGCCGGTAGGGTCCCGGTGACGCTGGCCGTCGACGTCACGGCCAGCGGCCTGGTCGCCCGGGTCGGCAACCCGCTCGGCAGCGGGACGCCGCGGGCCGGGCGCCGCGGCCTGCGCGGGATGGCCGAGCGGGCGGCCGTGCTCGGCGGCGAGCTGACGGCCGGGCGGGCCGGGGAACGGTGGGAGGTCGTGGTGCGGGTGCCGTGGGGGAGCGGACGATGAACGTCGGGGTGCTGCTGGTCGACGACGAACCGCTGATCCGCGCCGGGCTGCGCGCGATCGTCGACAGCGAAGACGGCCTGACCGTGCTCGGCGAGGCCGCCGACGGCGCCGAGGTGCCCGGGCTGGTGGCCCGGCTACGCCCCGACGTCGTCCTGATGGACGTCCGGATGCCCGCGGTGGACGGGATCCGCGCCACCGCGCACCTGATGTCCACTGTGGATAGTCCACCGAAGGTGATCGTGGTGACCACCTTCGAGAACGACGACCACGTCTACGACGCGCTCGTCGCCGGCGCCAGCGGGTTCCTGCTCAAGCGGGCCCGGCCGGAGGAGATCGTCGCGGCGATCCGGACCGTCGTGACGGGGGAGTCGCTGCTGTTCCCGGCGGCGATCCGCCGGCTGGCCGCCCAGCACTCGCCGTCGCCGGCGGGCGACGGCCTGGCGAGCGTCGGGCTGACCGAGCGCGAGCGTGAAGTGCTGCGGCTGATGGCCACTGGACTGTCCAATGTGGAGATCGCGAATGCGCTGTACCTGGGCGTCCAGACGGTGAAGACCCACGTCGGCAACGTCCTGGCCAAGCTCGGCGCCCGCGATCGCACCCAGGCCGTCGTCCGCGCCTACGACTCCGGGTTCGTCACACCCGCCGGTTAGCCCGCGCCGCCGGAGGTGCTGCCCGGACGGGCAGCGGTCAGCCGAGGTCGTCGAGCAAGGCCTGGATCGCCGCGGCCATCGCGGCCGGGTCGCCGTCGCCGGGGCGCAGCACCAGGTCGGGAGCCGTCGGCCGCTCGTACGGCGCGTCGATGCCGGTGAACCCGGTGATCTCCCCGGCGCGCGCCTTCGCGTACATCCCCTTCGGGTCGCGCGCCTCGCACATCTCCAGCGGCGTGTCGACGAAGACCTCGGCGAATGGCAGCCCCGCGTGGATCGACCGGGCCTGCTCCCGGTCCGCCGCGTACGGGCTGATCAGCGACGCGATCGCGACGACACCCGCGTCGGCGAACAGCTTGGCGACCTCGGCGACGCGCCGGACGTTCTCCGCGCGGTCGGCCGGGCTGAACCCGAGGCCCGCGTTGAGCCCGTGGCGCAGGTTGTCGCCGTCCAGCAGGTAGGCCGGGCGGCCCGCGGCGACCAGCCGGCGTTCCAGCTCCACCGCCACCGACGACTTGCCCGACGCCGAGAGCCCGGTCAGCCACACCGTGGCGCCGCGCGTCGGCCGGTCCTCGCGGCGCACCGCCGTGGTGTGCCAGACGACCGGGGACGCCGCGGCGCCGGTGATCATCCCGGCCGCGACCGTGTCGCCGGTGTGCTCGTCGACCAGCAGGAAGCCGCCGGTGGCGCGGTTGCGGCGGTAGGCGTCGAACAGCAGGGGCGCGCGGGTGCGCAGCCGGATCCGGCCGATGTCGTTGAGCCGCAACGACTCCGCCGTCTCGTCGCGGTGCAGCGTGGTGACGTCGAGGCGGTAATCGAGCTTCTCCACGGACCCGCGGGTCTCGGTGGTCGTGTGCCGGACGACGTAGGTCGCGCCCGGGGTCAGCTCGGCCCGCTCGGAGAACCAGCAGACCAGCGCGTCGACCTCGCGGGCGGACTCCGCGCGGTTGCCGGGGCGGCACAACATCGCGCCGCGGCCGAGATCGAGGTCGTCGGCCAGTTCGACCGTCACGGCCTGCCCGGTGAACGCCTCGTCGAGGGGCGTTCCGCCCGGGCCCCACACCGCGCGCACCTGGGTGGTGAACCCGGACGGCAGTGCCACGACCTCGTCACCCGGCTTGAACACGCCGCCGGCGATCGTGCCCGCGTAACCGCGGAAGTCCGAGCGCCGGATCACGTACTGCACCGGGAACCGCGCGTCGATCAGGTTGCGGTCGGACGCGACGTGCACCTCTTCGAGCTGGTGCAGCAGCGAAGTCCCCTCGTACCACGGCATGCTGGCGCTGCGGTGGACGACGTTGTCGCCGTGCAGCGCCGAGACCGGCACGAACGTCAGGTCGGCGACGTCGAGCTTCATCGCGAACCGCCGGAAGTCCTCGCGGATCTCGTCGAACCGCTCCTGGGACCAGCCGACGAGGTCCATCTTGTTGACGCACACCACGAGGTGTCCGATCCCGAGCAGGGACGCGAGGAACGCGTGCCGCCGGGACTGTTCGAGGACGCCCTTGCGTGCGTCGACGAGCACCAGCGCCAGGTCGGCGGTGGACGCGCCGGTCACCATGTTCCGGGTGTACTGCAGGTGCCCCGGGGTGTCGGCGATGATGAACTTCCGCTTGGGCGTGGCGAAGTAGCGGTGCGCGACGTCGATGGTGATGCCCTGCTCGCGTTCGGCGCGCAGGCCGTCGGTGAGCAGCGCGAGGTCGGGGTAGTCCTCGCCGCGCTCGCGGCTCGTCCGTTCGAGGGCGGCGAGCTGGTCGGTGAAGATCGCCTTCGAGTCGAACAGCAGCCGCCCGATCAGCGTGGACTTGCCGTCGTCGACGCTGCCCGCCGTGGCGATCCGCAGCAGCTGCATCAGAAGTAGCCTTCCCGCTTGCGGTCTTCCATGCCTGCCTCGGAAATCCTATCGTCCGCTCGGGTGGCACCGCGCTCGGTGATCCGCGTCGCGGCCACCTCGGCGACCACTTCGGACGGGGTCGCCGCCGGCGATTCGACGCAGCCGGTGCACGTCGCGTCGCCGACGGTCCGGAACCGCACGGTCGCCTCGTACGGCGTCTCACCGTCTACAAGAGACAGAAACCGTGTTGCGGCGAGCAACATCCCGTCGCGCTGGACGACCTCGCGCCGATGCGCGTAGTACAACGGTGGCAAGGCGATCCGCTCGTCACGGATGTACTGCCAAATGTCCAGCTCGGTCCAGTTCGACAGCGGGAAGACGCGGATGTGCTCCCCGCGCCGGTGCCGCCCGTTGTAGAGGTTCCACAGCTCGGGCCGCTGCGCCCGCGGGTCCCACTGGCCGTGCTCGTCGCGGAAGCTGAACACACGCTCCTTGGCCCGGGCCTTCTCCTCGTCGCGGCGGGCGCCGCCGAACACGGCGTCGAAGCCGCCTTCCCGGATGGCGCGCAGCAGCGTGGCGGTCTGCAGCCGGTTGCGGCTGGCGCGCGGCCCGGTCTCCTCGACGACGCGCCCGGCGTCGAGGTCGTCCTGCACGCTCGCGACGTGCAGCCGCAGGCCGAGGGAGGCGACGGTCTCGTCGCGGAACCGCAGCACCTCGTCGAAGTTGTGGCCGGTGTCGACGTGCAGCACCGGGAACGGCAGCGGCGCCGGCCAGAACGCCTTCGCGGCGACGTGCAGCATCACCACCGAGTCCTTGCCGCCGGAAAAGAGCAGGACGGGGTGCTCGAAGGTCGCCGCCACCTCGCGGAAGACGTGCACGGCCTCCGCTTCGAGCGCGGCCAGGTGCGACAGCTCGTACGAGGTCACGGACACCCGAAAAAAGTAGAACATGTTCTTGTCATCGGTCAAGCGGTGCGAGACCCTGTGACGATGGACCTGGTCGTACTCGAAGAGATCCGCCGGCTGAAGTACCGCTACCTGCGCGGCGTCGACCTGAAGCTGTGGGACGAGGTGGCCGACACCTTCACCGTCGACGCCACGGCCGACTACGGGACCCGCGCCACGGGCCGTGAAGGGCATCAGCTCGCCGGCCGCGACGCCATCCTCGAGTTCCTCACCAAGAGCCTCGGCAACGGCATCATCACCGTGCACCACGCAGGTCAACCCGAGATCGACGTCGACGGCGACACCGCGACCGGGCGGTGGTCGTTCACCGACAAGGTGATCGTGCCCGACCACAAGGTGATCATCGACGGCGCCGCGTTCTACGAGGACACCTACCGCCGCGACACCGACGGCGCGTGGCGGATGACGCACATCGGCTACACCCGGACGTACGAGTCGATGACCTCCTGGGAAGGCAACCCGGGCTTCCGGCTGCTCGCCAACCGCTGGGCCGTTCCGGCATGATCGAGAACGAGTTCTCGCTGACGCGGCCGTTCGCTGACGCGATCGTCGAAGCCGAAAAGCTGCTCGCCGGCGCGCCGCACGTGAAGACCGAGCAGGACCTGCTGGAGGGGTACGACTACCTCGCGGGCAGCATCCGGGCGTCGCTGCAGATGGCCTGGGCCTACCAGCGCGACTTCCCGTACTTCACCTCCTCCACCGGGCCGTACACGAAGATGGGGCTGGACAACCCGGACACGCTCTACTTCAACGCGAACATCCGCGACGACCGTGAGTACCTGGTCACCGGCGTCCGGGGGACCACCGCCGACCTGAGCTTCCAGATCCTCAACGGCGACTACTCGCCGGTCGTGGTGCCCGACAGCCTCGCCGCGTTCGACGACCGCGCGATCGAAATCGACGAAGACGGCCGGTTCGAGCTGCGCTTCGGCCCGGCGCGCGAGAACCCCGGACCGAACTACTTCACCCTGGGCCAGGGCTCGTCGATGCTCGTGGTGCGCGAGGTCCACAGCGACTGGGCGACCGAGAAGCGCGGCGAGATCCGCATCCAGTGCGTCGACACCGCGGGGCAGGCGCCGCCGGTGCCGGACCGGTCGGCGCTGGCCAAGCGCTACGGCGTCACCGGCAAGATCCTGCTGAGCCGGTTGAAGACGTTCCTGGCCTTCCCGAAGTGGTTCTACGACGACCTGCCGGTGAACACGATGACCGAGCCGCGTTCGACGCCGGGCGGGCTGACCACGCAGTTCTCCTCGGCCGGACATTACGAGCTGGGCGACGAAGAGGCGATGGTCGTCACCGTGCCGCGCTGCGCCGACGCGCCGTACCAGGGCATCCAGCTCGGCAGCCTCTGGTACGTCTCGCTCGACTACATCAACCACCAGACGAGCCTCACCGCCGACCAGGCGCGGGTCGACCCGGACGGCAAGATCCGGTTCGTCATCAGCGAGCGCGACCCCGGCGTCGCGAACTGGCTGGAGCGCACCGGGCACGACCGCGGGTACGTCCAGATCCGCTGGCAGCGGCTCGCCCGCGACCTCGGCCCGGACGACGGCCCGGTCGTCGAGGTCGTCAAGGTGGACGACCTGCCGGACCGGGTGCCGTTCTACGACGAAGCCCGGGTGACGCCGGAGGAATGGGCGTCGAGGATCGCGGCCCGGCAGGACGCCGTCGCCGCCCGGATGCTGGGGTGAGCATGTCGGAGTTGTTGCGGGACAAGGTGGTCGTCGTCTCGGGCATAGGCCCGGGCCTCGGCCGGTCGATCGCCGTGCGCAGCGCCATGGCCGGTGCGGACGTCGTGCTCGCCGCGCGCACCGAGTCGCGGCTCACCGAGGTCGCCAAGGAGGTCACCGATCTCGGCCGCCGGGCCGTCGCGGTCCGGACCGACATCGACGACGCCGACTCCGCCGCCAACCTGGTGAGCGAGGCCGTCGAGGCGTTCGGCCGGGTGGACGCGGTGGTGCACAACGCCTTCGCCGTCCCGCCGCTGACCGATCTGGCCACTGTGGACTTCGACGCGGTCCGCGCGGGCTTCGAAACCGCGGCGATCTCCGTGCTCCGGCTGACCCGGCTGTTCCTGCCCGCGCTCAAGGAGAGCAAGGGCTCGCTGGTGATGATCAACTCGGCGGTGCTGCGGCATTCGCGGCGGACGTTCGGCGCGTACAAGATGGCGAAATCGTCGCTGCTGTCGCTGTCGCAGAGCCTGGCGAGCGAACTCGGGCCGGACGGCATCCGCGTCAACACGGTCGCGCCCGGGTACATCTGGGCGCCGAACCTCAAGTGGTACTTCAATTATCTGGCCAAGGAACGCGGGATCACGGCCGAGGAGGTCTACGCCGAGACGGCGTCGACCATCGACCTGCGCAAGCTGCCGGAACCCGACGAGATCGCCGACGCCGTGGTGTTCCTCGCGTCGCCGATGGCGCGCGCGATCACCGGGCAGTGCCTCGACGTCAACGGCGGCGAGTACCACCACTAGGAGGATCCATGCTCCCCGGCCGGGCCGACCTGGGCACGTTCGACGACCTGCACGCCTCGGCGTCGAAGCTCACCGGGCTCGACGACTTCGGCGGCGACGACTACGTCGAGGGCCTGCGTGTGCTGCTGGAGTCGTTCGAGGCGGACGAGGACCTGACGCCGTTCGGGAACAAGGTGCACCGCGCGATGCTGCGCGGCGCGCTCGTCGCCCGATTGCTCAGTGAGGCGGGCTGGAAGCAGCACCCGGCGTCGGCTTCCGTGGCGATCGAGCGGCCGATCTTCGTGACCGGCCTGCCCCGCACCGGCACGACGGCGCTGCACCGGCTGCTCGTCGAGGACCCCGCGCACCAGGGGCTCGAGGTGTGGCTCGCCGAGGTGCCGCAGCCGCGGCCGCCGCGTTCGACGTGGGCGGAGAACCCGGTGTTCCAGGGGATCCAGGCCGGCTACGAGCGTCACCACGTCGAGCACCCGGAGTTCATGGGCGTGCACCACATGTCCGCGGACCAGGTCGAGGAGTGCTGGCAGCTGCTGCGGCAGTCGATGCGGTCGGTGTCGTTCGAGTGCCTCGCGCACCTGCCGCGCTACTCGCGCTGGCTGGCGAAGCAGGACTGGACGGATGCCTACGGCCGCCACCGGCGCAACCTGCAGCTGATCGGGCTGCCGGACGCGGACCGGCGGTGGGTGCTGAAGAACCCGAGCCACCTGTTCGCGCTGGACGCCCTGATGGCGGCGTACCCGGACGCGCTGGTGATCCAGACCCACCGCGCGCCGCGCACGATCATGGGCTCGATGTGCAGCCTGGCGGAGAAGGCCGCGGACGGCTGGTCGTCGAAGTTCCGCGGCGAGGTGATCGGGCGCTCGCAGCTGGACCTGTGGGCCCGCGGCGCGGACGAGTTCCACGCCTCTCGCGCCCGGTATGACGCGGCCCAATTCTGCGATGTGGCGTACGAGGACTTCGTCGCGGACCCGGTCGGCACGGTGTCCACTGTGTACGACCACTTCGGACTGACGTTGACCCGGGAAGCGAGGTCGGCGATGACGGCGGTGCACGAGGAGAGCCGCACGGGCTCGGCGAAGCCGGTGCACAGGTACAGCCTGGCGGACTTCGGCCTGACGGCCGAGGAGGTCGACGAGCGCTTCGCGGATTACTTGCGTACCTACGGCTCGTGAGTGGGAGACTGCCTCGTGTGTCTTCGATCTGGACGGCCGTCGTCGCCGTGGCGGGAACCCTCCTCGGTTCCGGCCTGACTTACCTGTTCCAGCGCTTGACGTTGCGGCGGACGGCCGCGGAAGCCCGGAGCGAGAAGCGCCGCGAGGAGTTCACGAACGCCGTCGCCGCGTACGCGTCCGTGGCCGCCACGCTCAGGCGGGCGGAGTTCGATCGGGCCAAGAAGCGGCTCGAGGGCGTGAAGGGCGAAAGCCGCGAAGCTGTGCGGCAGGAGACGTACCACCTGCGCGCCGAGGCGCAGAGCGCCTACTACCTCGTCCGGCTCCTCGCGGACCCGGACGTCGACGGGGACCTGGTCCGCGACGCGGAGGAGGTCATCAGCCGGTCACGGTCGATCACCGCGGACTCGAACATGATGAGCGAGGCGGTCGAGCGGAGTGACGAAGCAGCCGAAGCGCTGCGCACGTTCATCGACCGGGCGAACCGGCGCCTGTCGACTTTCTGACGTCACCCGGCCGCGGCCTGCAGCCCGCGCGTCCCGATGCCGCGCAGGACCTCGACGCGGTCGGAACCCGGGCGGCTCAGCACCCAGCTCGACCCGGGGACCGCCTTCGCGCGCTTCTTCAACGGCGCCAGCAGACGGGACACCTCCTGGTACGACCGGATCGAGCCGCTCGCGCACACCAGCGTCGCCAGCGAGACCGTCACCGGGAGGCCGTCCGCCTGCCAGCGACGGTCCAGCAGGGCGCCCGCCACCGTCGCGATCTCGTCGACGTCACAGACGACCAGGAAGTCGTCGCCGCCGACGTGGCTGACCCGCATCCGCCGCAGGCCGCCGGACAGCGAGGTGAGCGCCGCGCCCAGCTCGCGGATCAGGTCGTCGCCCGCGGCGAACCCGGCCGTGTCGTTGACCGTCTTGAACGCGTCGATGTCGAGCCACGCGGCGACGAACGGCTCGCCGATCGTGATCCGGCGGGCGACGTCGCGGGCCACCGTGTCGCTGCCCGGCAGCCGGGTCAGCGGGTTGAGCGCCGCCGCGGCCTCGACCTTCGCCTCGGCCACGCCACGGACCACCTCGGTCACCAGCACCACCCCGAGGCAGCGGCCGACGTCGTCGACCACCACGACGTCGTCGCCGGTGCGGCCCCAGTCGGCGTCGGTGACCAGCTCGAGGAACTCCATCGCGCCGGCGCGCGCTTCGATCGTGTGCGGGGCGTCGGCGAGCCGCTCGGCCGGGCGCTTCGCGTGCAGTGCATGGCCGTACGGCCCGGTGACGGCGACCAGGAACCGCGTCCGGTCCACCGACCAGCGGGGCCGGTTCAGCTCGTCGACGCCGATGACGCCCGAGGGCGCGTCGGCCGCCGCGAGCACCTCACGGACCTCGTCGCACGTCGCGGTCTCCGGCAGCGTCGTGGCCGGGCGCAGGAAGTCGCCGACGCACTGGGCCGGGCCCGGGGTGCCGGCCGCGGCGGCGGGCGCCCGGTTGAGCAGGGCCGGGGCCGGGCCGGCGGCGGTCGGCGGGGCGAGCAGGTTGCCCTGCGCGATCCGGATGCCGAGGCCGCGGACGGCGTCGAGCTGGGGGTCGGTCTCCAGGCCGGTCGCGACCAGCCGGGTGCCGGTGCGGCTGGTGTAGTGCTGCAGCGCCTCGACGACGGCGACCGAGGACTGGTCGTCGGGCAGCCCACGCAGCACGGTGCGGTCCAGCTTGATCAGGTCGACCGGCGCCTCGACGAGCAGGCTCAGCGGCAGGTCGCCGCGGCCGAGACCGTCGAGGGCCAGCCGGAAGCCGAGGTCGGCCAGCGCCCGCATCCCGGCCAGCGCGCGTTCGGTCGGCAGCGGGGAGAACGGCGGGCCGATCTCGAGGACGACGTCGCGGGTGCGGCGCCCGGCGTTGCCGAGCTCGGCCAGCAGGTCGTCGAGCATCGCCAGCGGCGCGCCGAGCGTGCGGGCGGAGAGGTTCAGGTGCAGCGGCAACGACGTCTCGTCCTGCCGGACGGCGGCGATGGCGAGGCCCAGGTCGACCTCGGCGAGCCGGCCTTCGCGGCGGGCCTGGGTCAGCAGCTCCGGAACGGTTCCGTTGCCCGGCCTGGCCAGCGCTTCGTGAGCCACGACGCCCCCGGTCTGGAGGCTGTACAGCGGCTGGAAGGCGAAGCGGACCGCGCGTGGCGACTTCACGTCTCCGATGCTCGCCGCTCGCGCGCCGAAACGAAACCCATGTCGACTGATGTTCATCGCAGCGGCACCCGGGTTACTCACATCGGGTTACTGTATCGCGCTTGACTTATATAAGTGGACACTTGTAACTTGGCCGGGTGCACGCGTTCGACGTCCTCGGCGATCCGGTCCGCCGCCGCATCCTCGAGCTGCTGGCCGACGGCGAACGGGCCGCCGGGGCGGTGACCGAGGTGATCCGGGCCGAGTTCGGCATCTCGCAGCCCGCGGTGTCCCAGCACCTGAAAGTGCTGCGGGACAACGGCTTCGCGATCGTCCGCCAGGAGGGCGCCCGACGGCTGTACGCGGTCGGGCACGAGCCGCTGCAGGACATCGACGTCTGGCTCGCCCGGTTCCGCCGGTTCTGGACCCCGCACCTCGACGCGCTGGCCACCGAAATCGCCCGCGGCAAGCGCGCCCGGCGCCTCGCCGAAGAAGAAGGAGACTCTCCGTGATCGACGTCAGCCACCAGATCAGCGCCATCCGCCGGACGCTCGGCGACCGGGTGATCGACGCGAAGGACGCCCGCGTCCTGACCATCAGCCAGGTCTACGACACCGACGTCGACGACCTGTGGGACGCCTGCACGAACGCCGAGCGCATCCCGCGCTGGTTCCTGCCGGTCAGCGGCGAGCTGAAGCTCGGCGGGCACTACCAGCTGGAGGGCAACGCGGGCGGCACGGTCGAGCGCTGCGACCCGCCACGCGGCTTCGCCGCGACGTGGGAGTTCGGCGGCAACGTCAGCTGGATCGAGGTGCGGCTGACGCCGGAGGGCGACGGCACCCGGTTCGAGCTGGAGCACGTCGCGCACGTCGACGAGCGCTGGGACGAGTTCGGCCCGGGCGCGGTCGGCATCGGCTGGGACGGGATGCTGGTCGGCCTGGTCCTGCACCTGGCCAACCCGGGCACGGCCGTCGACGCCGAAGCGGCGATGGCCTGGATGATGTCGTCGGAAGGCATCCGGTTCATGACGGCGTCAGGCGAAGCCTGGTACGAAGCCGACGTCGCGGCGGGCGCCGACCCGGTCAACGCGCGCGCGGCGGCCGACCGCACCCTGGCGGCGTACACGACCCCGCCTCAGGCCTGACTAAGCCGTGTCGTCCATCCAGGTACGCGTGTCGTCCGCCTGGATACGCGTGTCGGCCGTTCCGGTACGGGCGCCCGCGCGGGCCTGGATGGACGACACGCGTACTCGGCTGGACGACACGCGTACCCAGGCGGACGACACGCGTACACAGCTGGACGACACGGTCAGCGTTCGGTGATCTTGACCGCGGTCAGGGTGATCACCGCGTCGGGCTGGACCTCGGTGCCCGGCGCGGGGTCCTGGCCCGTCTGGACCCAGTTGCGGTCGATCAGCAGTGCGCGGCCCTGGCCGGTGCCGTCGACCTCGCGCAGGTTGTAGAGGCCGGCCTTCTGCATCGCGTTCTGGGCGTCCTGGTGGTTCATGCCGGAGACGTCCGGGACCTTGATCAACGCGGCCGACGTCGGAGCCGCGGAAGCCGCGGTGGTGGTGGCGCGCCCCGGCTCGCCCGGTGGAGCGCCGCACCCCGCCGCGACCAGGGCGAACGCGACCAGCAGGACCGGGGTTCGGGACATGGTGACCTCCTGGAACCAGGAGTACCCGCGCCCGGTACGGCGTGCGCCCGCCGATCAGGTGAAGCCGGATAAGGTCGGGCGCATGGATCACGGCACCGAAACGGACCTCCGCGCGGCTCGACGGGACCCGGTGACCAACGCCGGCGGGTTCACCGACCTGGCGAGCAGCCCGTTCCGGATCGACCGCGACCGGATCGCCGCGTCGCCGTTCTTCGCGCGGCTCGGCGGGGTGACGCAGGTGGTCAGCGCCGGCGGGGCCGGGCTGCTGCACAACCGGCTCACCCACAGCCTGAAGGTCGCGCAGGTCGCGCGGGCCATCGCCGAGCGGATCACCACCGGCCCCGAAGCCGATCTGGCCGCGAAGCTGGGCGGCTGCGACCCGGACGTCGCCGAGGCCGCCGCGCTCGCGCACGACCTCGGGCACCCGCCGTTCGGGCACCTCGGCGAGCAGACGCTCGACCGCGTCGCCCGGCACCGCTTCGGCCTCGCCGACGGCTTCGAGGGCAACGCGCAGTCGTTCCGCATCATCACCACCACCGACGTCCGCGGGCCGTCGGCGATCGGGCTCGACCTGACCACCGCCGTGCGCGCCGCCGTCCTCAAGTACCCGTGGCTGCGGCTGCACCACCCCGCGCCGCACCCGTCGGGGATGGCCGTCCCGCCGCGCGGCGCCGCCGAGCCGGACGACCACCCGGGCACCGGCGCGGCCAAGTTCTCCGCCTACGCCACCGAACTCGACGACTTCGAGCAGGCCCGCGCCGCGTTCTCCGGGCGGATCGAGAGCTGGCAGCAGACGGTCGAGGCGTCCGTGATGGACACCGCCGACGACATCGCCTACGCCATCCACGACCTGCAGGACTTCCACCGCATCGGCGTCCTGCAGCACGCGCCGGTCGCGGCGGAGCTGGGGGAGTGGCTGCTGCACGCCGAGGAGCTCGCCGGGCTCGACGACGACACGCTGTACGCGGAACTGCGCCGTCCGGGCCGGTCGCTGGAACGCCTGCGCCGCCGGATGCACGCCAAGGACGCGTGGATCGTCGACGACGACGCCTTCGCCGCGGCGGTCGCGCGGGTGCGCGCGGAACTCGTCGACGGGCTGCTGGCCGGCGCCTTCGACGGCTCGACCGAGGCCGAGCAGGCGACGGCGGCGTTTTCGGCGAACTGGACCGCCCGCCTCGTCGACGGCGTGTTCGTGGTGGCGTCGCCGTCCACCCGCGCCGGCCACGTGACCCTGGCGACGGCCCAGTGGCACGAGGTCCAGGTGCTGAAGTTCGTGCACCGGCGGTTCGTGCTGCTGCGCCCGGACCTCGCGCTGCACCAGCGCGGGCAGGCCGGCGTGGTCGCGAGCCTGGTCGACGCGCTCGACGCGTGGCTGCTGGACCGCGACGAGGTCTCCCGGCTGCCCCGCCGGCTGCACGACCTGGTCGAGCTGGCCCGCGCCGAGTACACGGGCCTGGCGCGCACGGCACCGGAGCTGCTCGTCGGCGCGACGGGCGAGCCGGTGACCGGAGCGGACGAGGTGCGCAACCTCGCGCGGGGCCGGGCGGTGGTGGACTTCGTGGCGTCGCTGACGGACAAGCAGGCGGTGACCCTTTTGGACGCTTTGTCCGGGCGGTCGGCGCAGCCGTGGTCGGATTCGTTCGTCCTGTGATGGGGGAACGATCCCACCGGTTGTCCGGTTCTTGTCCGTTCGTGAGTCCTGTGCGTCCTGTGCCGCGTTGAGCGGTTCGACTGAACGGCCTACGACTTACGGTCCATTCAGGAAATTACCCATCCGATGTCACTCGAACGGCTGATGCTTACAGAGAACTCACAGTACTTAGCTGGGTCCTGCCGGTGATCACCGGCGTCGGTCAGCGTGAGTCGGGGCACGCGCCTGGAGATATCGGAGGGCGCACGTGCGTCGTACCCGTTCCACGAGATCGAGATCCACTGTGCTCACGGCCGGGGCGGCGGCGTTGCTCGCCGCGCTCGGCCTGGTGTCGCCGCCCGCCGCGGGCGCCGCCACCGCGTCCACACCGGACACCTTCAGCGCCACCGCGCAGCAGCAGATCGCCGCCCTGCAGGCCGTCAAGGCCGGGAAGACCGCGGCGGAGTCCAAAGTAGACAGCAAGCTGCTCGTCGCCGAAAAGGGCGTCGGGAAGCAGCTGACCGCACTGCAGTCCGGGGCCGCCGTCTCGAAGACCGGGACGGTGCTGGTCGACATCCGCGCGACCAAGGTCTCCCCGGACCTCATCTCCGGGCTCACCAAGGCCGGGGCGGGCATCCGCGCGGTGTCCGACCGGTACGGCAGCATCCGGGCCGAGGTGCCGCTGGCCGCCGTCAGCGCGATCGCCGCCCGCGGCGACGTCAAGCGCGTCGAGCAGGCCGACCAGGCCCTGACCGCCCGCGAACTGGCCACCCCCGCGACGACGCCGGGCAAGGCCGCCGAGACCAAGCAGCAGAAGGCCGCCCGCATCTCGGGTGAGCTGCAGAAGGCCCTGACGAGCAAGACCCAGCAGCGCAGCGCCGCCGCGGCCGCCACGCTGACCAGCGAGGGCGACCGCGCGCACAACGCCGACATCGCCCGCCAGCAGTTCGGCGTCACCGGCGTCGGCGTCAAGGCGTGCGCCCTGTCGGACGGCGTCGACTCACTGGCCACTTCGCAGGCCAAGGGGGAGCTGCCGCCGAACGTCGACGTCATCGCCGGGCAGGAGGGCGACGGCGACGAGGGCACCGCGATGCTCGAGATCATCCACGACCTCGCGCCCAAGGCCGCGCTCGGCTTCGCGTCGGCGTTCAACTCCGACGCCAGCTTCGCGGACAACATCCGCAAGCTGCGCTTCGAGTCGCACTGCGACGTCATCGTCGACGACGTCATCTACTTCAAGGAAAGCCCGTTCCAGGACTGGATCATCGCCCAGGCCGTGAACGACGTGACCGCCGACGGCGCGCTGTACTTCTCGTCGGCGGGCAACGAGGGCAACGTCCTCGACGGCACCGCCGGGCACTGGGAAGGCGACTTCGTCGACTCCGGCAAGTCGGTCGGCAAGTTCGCCGGTGTCGCGCACAACTTCGCCGGCGCGGCGGGCAACCAGATCTACGAGCCCGTCTCGGACGCGTCGTCGGCCGGCGTGCCGGTGACGCTGCACTGGTCGGACCCGCTCGGCGCCTCGTCGAACGACTACGACCTCTACCTGCTCGACTCGACGGGCGCGGTCGTCAGCTTCAGCCAGGACGTCCAGGACGGCACCCAGGACCCGTTCGAGATCCTGCAGACGCCGATCTTCGGCGGCTCGGGCCTGCGCCTGGCCGTCGTGAAGTTCTCGGGTGCGGGCCGCTACCTGTCGCTGTCCGCGCTGCGCGGGCGGTTCAAGGACTCGGCGGACGGGCTCAAGGCCTACAACACCCCGGGCGTGACGGTCGGCCACTCGGCCGCGCGTGACGCCTTCAGCGTGGCCGCCACCCCGGCGGCCGCGGCGTTCGGCCGGCCCCTCGAGCCGGGTGACCCGGCCAACCCGGCCGGCCCGTTCCCGGGTTCGTTCAGCAGCTCGTCGAAGGCCGAGCGGTTCAGCTCCGACGGCCCGCGGCGCGTGTTCTACGAAGCCGACGGCACCCCGATCACCCCGGGCAACGTCTCCTCGACCGGTGGTGAGGTCCGGAACAAGCCGGAGATCACCGCGGCCGACGGCGTGCAGACCAGCGTCACCGGCTTCAGCCCGTTCTTCGGCACGTCGGCCGCCGCGCCGCACGCCGGGGCCATCGCGGCGCTGGTGCTCTCGGGCAACCCCGGCCTGCCGCCGTCGGAGGTCCGGGAAGCGCTGCTCAACACGGCCGTCGACATCGAGACCCCGGGCCGCGACAACGTCACCGGCGCCGGCGTCATCCTCGCCGACAAGGTGCTCGCCTACACCGGCGCCAGCCCGCAGCCGCTCGCGGTGGCCAAGCAGCCGACGGTCACCCCGGCCGACGGCGGCTCCGCGCTCGACCCGGGTGACACCGCCAAGGTGACCCTGCCGGTGACCAACGACGGTGACGGCGCCGCCGTCTCCACCAGCGTCGTGCTCACCAGCCCGACCCCGGGTGTCACCGTGGCGCCGCGCGCCAAGTCCTACGGCACCATCAGCCCGGGACAGACCGGCGTCAACGACTTCACCATCACCGTCCCGGCGAGCCAGCAGCTCGGCGTGCCGGTCGTGCTGAACGCCAAGGTCACCTTCGCCGGTGCGCACTCGCCGACGACGTCGACGTTCTCGCTCCCGGTCGGCACCCCGTCGCCGGTCGCGCAGGACTTCGCCTACACCGGCGCGCCGGTGGCGATCCCGGACAACAGCCCGGTCGGCGCTTCGGTGACCATCCCGGTCACCGGGGTCGGCCGCGCGTCGAAGGTGTCGTTCTCGGTGGACGGCACCACCTGCAGCACCGACCCGCTTTCGACGGCGGTCGGCCTGAACCACTCCTACGTCGGTGACCTGGTCGGCTCGCTGACCTCGCCGTCCGGGGCCAAGGCCACGGTGTTCCAGCGCAACGGCGGTTCGGGCAAGAACCTGTGCAAGGTCGTCTTCGCCGACGACGCCGCGACCGCGTTCAGCACGGTGACGGCGTCCAACGCGCCGTTCACCGGTTCGTACAAGCCGGCGAACGCCCTCAGCGGCTTGACCGGGGCCGTCGTCGACGGCAGCTGGACGTTCTTCGTGGCCGACGTGGCCGGCGGCGACGTCGGCTCGATCCGCTCGGTCGCCCTGCACATCAACGGGTTCGTCCAGCCCGCGGGGGCCGGCCGGCCGTCGAACGTGCACGGCGTCACGAACAACGGTCCGGTGCACCCGCAGTAACCTGATCGCACAACGGAAACCACGGGGCCGTCGCGGAAACGCGGCGGCCCCGTACCGTTGTGCCCATGGCGAAGGCACGGCAGGTCGCGGGCGGCGGGCGCGCCGTCGAGGTCCCGCCGGACCGGCTCGCCGGCTGGTTCGACCGGTTCGCCGGTCGGCACGACGGCGTCGTGACGACCGAAGCCACCCCCGGCGAGGTCCGCGTGGTCGCGGGCGACGGCACCACGGCGATCGCGACCGTCCCTTTCGGACCCTTGGCCGTCCTTTCGCTCGAAGGCCTCGTGGCGCACGCGCTGGCGCCGCGGCGGATCGCGCTCCTGCTGGTGCGGCTCGGCAGCCACAGCGTCGGCATCGCCTACGACGGCCGGATCGAGGTCTCCCGCACCGACCGTCACCTCGTCCACGGCCGGTCCGCCGCGGGCGGCTGGTCGCAGCAGCGCTTCGCCCGGCGCCGGGAAGGACAGGCGCGCCACGCGCTGCAGGCGTCCGCGGCCGACGCCGCCGAGGTGCTCGTCCCCCGACTGTCCGAAGTGGACGCCGTCGTGCTCGGCGGCGACCGGCGGGCCCTGGACGAGCTGCGCGCGGACCGCCGCCTGGCGCCGCTGTTCGCCCGCGCCGAACCGCGCGTGCTGGAGCTCGGCGAGCCGCGGCGGAGCATTCTGGAAGAAGCCGCCGCGCGGGCCCTCGACGTGGAGATCACGCTGCGCGACGGGTGAGCCCGCACACGTCGGCGAAAACCCGTGGACGACGCCCCGTACACTGGTTGCGTGGAGATCCTTCTGGAGTGAGCCGTCGCGCCGGTCAACCCGACCGGTTCGCTTGACGCTGTCCACCATTCACCCCCTTTCCCGGGAGTTTTCCTTGATCACGGCCACCGGCCTTGAGCTGCGCGCGGGTTCGCGCATCCTGCTCGACGGCGCGACCCTCCGCATCCAGCCCGGCGACCGCATCGGCCTCGTCGGCCGCAACGGCGCCGGCAAGACCACCTCGCTGAAGGTCCTCGCCGGCGAAGGCGAGGCCCACGCGGGTGACGTCCGTCGCACCGGCGAGCTCGGCTACCTGCCGCAGGACCCGCGTGAAGGCGACCTGTCGGTCACCGCGAAGGACCGCGTGCTGTCCGCGCGCGGTCTCGACAAGCTGATGCGCGACATGGAGAAGGCGCAGGCCTCGATGGCCGAGCTGGTCGACGACGCGCAGCGCGACAAGGCGATCAACCGCTACGCCCGGCTCGAGGAGCGGTTCTCCTCGCAGGGCGGGTACGCCGCGGAGAGCGAAGCCGCGCGCATCTGCTCGAACCTCGGCCTCGCCGACCGGGTGCTCTCCCAGACGCTGGGGACGCTCTCGGGTGGCCAGCGCCGCCGCGTCGAGCTGGCGCGGATCCTGTTCGCCGCGGCCGAGGCGGGCGCCGGCGGCAAGTCCGAGACGATCCTGCTGCTCGACGAGCCGACCAACCACCTCGACGCCGACTCCATCAACTGGCTGCGCGGGTTCCTCAAGCAGCACGACGGCGGCCTGGTCGTGATCAGCCACGACGTCGAGCTGCTCGCCGACGTCGTCAACAAGGTGTGGTTCCTCGACGCCACCCGCGGCGAGCTCGACCTCTACAACATGAGCTGGCAGCGGTACCTGGACGCACGCGCCACCGACGAGAAGCGCCGCCGCCGCGAGCGCGCCAACGCCGAGAAGAAGGCGGCGGCGTTGCAGACGCAGGCCGCGAAGCTCGGCGCGAAGGCGACGAAGGCCGTGGCGGCCAAGAACATGGCGCGGCGCGCGGAGCAGATGCTGTCGTCGCTCGACGCCACCCGCCAGGCCGACAAGGTCGCCCGGATCAAGTTCCCCGAGCCCGCGCCCTGCGGCCGCACGCCGCTCATGGCGGAGGGGCTGTCGAAGTCGTACGGCTCGCTCGAAATCTTCACCGGCGTCGACCTCGCCGTCGACCGTGGCTCGAAGGTGGTCGTGCTCGGCTTGAACGGCGCCGGAAAGACCACTTTGCTCCGGCTGCTCGGCGGAATGGAAACCCCGGACACCGGCGGCATCGTCCCGGGTCACGGAATGCGTTTGGGCTATTACGCACAGGAACACGAAACTCTTGATCATGATGCGTCGGTGTGGGAAAACATCCGACATCTCGCTCCGGACACCGGTGCGCAGGAGTTGCGGAACCTCCTCGGTTCGTTCCTCTTCACCGGCGAACAACTCGACCAGCCCGCCGGCACGCTTTCCGGCGGTGAGAAGACCCGGCTCGCCCTGGCCGGCCTGGTCTCCAGCGCTGCCAACGTGTTGCTGCTCGACGAGCCGACGAACAACCTGGACCCGGCCAGCCGCGCCCAGGTCCTGGACGCTTTGCGTAGTTTCTCGGGCGCCGTCGTCCTGGTGACGCACGACCCGGGCGCGGTCGAAGCCCTGGAGCCGGAGCGGGTCATCCTGCTGCCCGACGGCACCGAGGACCATTGGTCGCCGGACTATCTGGAACTTGTCCAGCTTGCGTGAGCCGTGCGTCCATTCGGGTGCAAGATCACTGCCGGTGAGGCACTGGAATGGCCCAATGTGATCGCAGTTTCGGCCGTTTTAGGGCTGTCGTCTGGCATTCCGGCGCTCAGTGTTCGATCATTGCCCCGGCAGGGGCCGATATGTGGCCCAGAACACTCTCGGCGGGAAGGCGATCGACGTGGCTGATCTCAAGAAAGGCGCGCGGATCACCGGCAACACGCGCGACAAGCTGGCCGCTGACCTCAAGAAGAAATACGAGAAGGGCTCGAGCATCCGGGCCCTCGCGGAGTCGACGGGCCGCTCCTACGGGTTCGTCCACCGGGTGCTGTCGGAGTCCGGGGTTCAGCTGCGGGGGCGCGGCGGGGCCACCAGGGTCAAGAAGAAGTAGTCGCTGACTGCTGCGCGGGGGGCGCAGCGGGACCGCGAGTTCCGGCTTCGGCCATGCGGAACACCAGGTACCCGCCGAGGAGGACCAGCGGGTACACCAGGTAGCCGTAGCGAGTGGCCGGAGTCAGCAGGATCAACGCGCCGAGTCCGACGGCGATGCGCAGCAGTGCACCGGAGCCGTTCGCGGGGGGCCGGCGCACCAGCCAGACCAGCATCGCCACGGCCGCGGCGCCGACGAGCACGAACGCCGCCACCTGGCCGATCGCCCCGGTTTCGGCGATCAGGTGGCCCGGCAGCGGGCTCGCCGCGGGTGAACGCACGACACCCATCCCCAGCGGGAACCGGAAGACGTGCTCCACGAACGCCGCCGGATCCACCAGGTACACCGGCAGGTGCACCACGGCCGTCGTGGCCACCAGCGCGGTCGCGAACCGCGCCACTGCGGGCCAGTCGAGCCCCTTTCCCCGTCGTACCAGCACGAACACGGCCAGCACCGCGGCTGCGGGCGCGACGATGAGCTTCGCGCTGATCACCAGCGCGAGCACGAGACCCGACCAGGCACCGCGTCCGGTCGCGGCGAGGGCGCACGCGAGCACCAGCAGTCCCACGATCGCCAGGTCCGGGCCGGCCACGGCCCAGGTGAGCGCGGTCAGCGGGCAGGCCAGCGCGAGCTGCGCGGCGCCGACCGGGACTCGTGGCCACTTCAGCAGTTTCAGCGTGCCGAGCACGCACGCGCAGGTCGCCAGCGCGAACATCCAGCGGGCGTCGGTGAGGGCGTCGGTCAGCGGGGTGCCGCCGAACAGCGCCCGCGGCAGGCCGAAGACCGTCATCACCGGGCCGTAGGGCGTGTAATCGTTTACCACCGGCGCCCGGCCGAGCGCGGTGACGTCGACGTAGGGGGTTCCGTGGTGCAGCAGCAGATCCGCGGACCGCTCGATCACCCAGACCTCGGGCTGGGCGGCCCAGGAGAACGGCGTGATCAGCCAGTCCACTCCGGTCAGCCGGCGAATCACCAGGACTGCCAACGGAAGGATCATTGCCAACAGGGCGACGGCGGCGATCCCGCACCAGCGCGAACCGAGTGGGCCGCGTGGCGTACGCCCCGTGCGTGCGGACAGCAGCAGCCAGCCGCTGTGCAGCGCGCCGAAGCCGTACGCAGCCGTCGCGAAGGTGCCCCAGACGCGGTAGCCGTAGAACTCGGCGACGAGCGCGGTCGGCAGCGCGAAGGCCAGGCAGCCGAGGTAGAAGCCCAGGTCCCACTTGAGGGGACCGGTGCCGGGGGAATGGGTCGGTGCCGTGAAGAACCGCACCACGCGCCCCCGCTCGGGCGCCAGGCCCACCTCCGTTTCCACCAGGTCAGGCTACCGAGGGGCCCGCGGTCCGCTTCAGCCGAGGTCGCGCAGGCGGGGCAGCAGTTTCGCGGCGGCTTCGGACGCGCGGACGACGTCACCGTGCCCGGTCGGCATCAGGATCAGCTCGGTGAACCCGGCCTCGACGTAGCTCTCCGCGAGGCGCAGCGCGCTGTCCGCGTCGGACGGCACGCGGAACTGCGCGGCCCGGCGGATCGTCGCCGGGTCACGGCCGACCTCGGCGCAATGGCGGTCGAGAACCGACGAAAGCCGTTGCAGTTCGACGATTTCGGTGCCGGGAAGGGCTGCGTTGAGCCAGACGTCGGCGTGCTCGGCGACCACGCGCAGGCCGCGCTTCTCGCCGCTGCTGCCGAGCCACAGCGGCGGCTTTTCCTGCACCGGCTTGGGATCGCTGAGCGCGCCGGTCAGCGTGTAGTGCCGGCTGGCGTGGTCGGTGACCGGCTCGGTCCACAACAGACGGAGGATTTCGCAGGTTTCGGCGAGCCGTTCGACACGTTCGATCGCCGGGGCGGTCGGGGTGCCCATCATCGTGTCGGTCAGGGCGTCGCCGCCCGCGCCGAGGCCGACGTCGAGCCGGCCGCCGGAAAGGTGGTCGACGGTCACCGCGATCTTGGCGAACGTGCCGGGGTGCCGGTTGGTGTTGCCGGACACCAGGCAGCCGATGCGCACGCGCTTCGTCGCCTCGGCCATCGCGGCCAGCAGGCTCCAGCCGTCGAAGATGTCGCCGGTGCGGTCCGGGCCCATCGGGACGAGGTGGTCGAACACCCAGCAGCCGTCGAAGCCGCCGTCGTCGGCGATCGCCCAGAGTTCGCGGAGGGTGGCGACGCCGACGTGCTGCTGGGACGGTTTGAGACCCACGGTGGTCATGGTGCACTCCTGATTATCAGTTGTAAAAATCATCAGCAAGACTGACGATCAGGGTAGGGGTAGAGTTCTCGCATGTCCAGCGACCTCGAGACCGGCCCGCCGCCCGCGGTCACCCGGCGGCTCGGCTACCTGCTGAAGCACGCCCAGCTGCGGCTGTACGAGCTGGCGGAGCCGCTGTACGAGCCGCTCGGGGTGACCGGGCGGCAGCTGGCGCTGCTCACGCTGTTCGGCGACGGTCCCGCGCAGTCCCAGCAGGACGGCGCGGCCCGGCTCGGCATCGACCGGACGACGATGGTCGCGCTCGTCGACGAACTGGAGGCGAAGGGCCTCGTCCGGCGCGAGGTCGCGCCCGGTGACCGCCGTAAGCGCCTCGTCCGGTTGACTGACGAGGGGGATCGCGTTCGCCGTGCGGGAGAAGAGGCCACGGGCGAAGCCGAGACACTGTTGCTGGCGCCGCTGGGCGCCGAGGCGGAGCGGCTGCGTGCCGCGCTGCAGCTGGTCGTTCGCGGCGAGTGAACGCGATCGGGAAGCAATCGGACGGCGGCCGCGTTGTCCAGGTCATATCCGAAGAAAACCTCAGCTTTGGTAGAGGTTTTGGAACTGGGGGTCTCCCGTGGACAACACCTGGGCGCTGCTCAGCTCGGCGATGCGCGCCAACGACGTGCCGAAGGGGCTGAACCGCGGCACGTTCAAGCGCGTCGCCCGCTTCGCCCGGCCGCACTGGCGGGCGCTGCTGATCTTCCTCGTGCTGACCGTCGTCTCGGCGGTGCTGGCGGTGACGACCCCGGTCCTGGCGGGCAAGGTGGTCGACGCGATCGTCAGCGGGCACGACCTGTCCGTCGTGATCTGGCTGGCGATCGTGATCGCCGGGCTGGCGGTCGCCGATGCCGGGTTCGGCCTGATCGAGCGCTGGCAGTCCGCGCGCATCGGGGAAGGCATCATCTACGACCTGCGCCGCGCGGTCTTCGAGCACGTGCAGCGCATGCCGATCGCGTTCTTCACCCGCACCCGCACCGGGGCGCTGGTCTCCCGGCTGAACAACGACGTCATCGGCGCGCAGCGGACGTTCACCGCGACGCTGTCCGGCCTGGTCACCAACACGATCCAGCTGGCGCTGTCGCTGGCCGTCATGCTCACGCTGTCCTGGCAGGTCACGCTGCTCGCGCTGGTGCTGCTGCCGATCTTCGTGCTGCCGGCGCGCCGGCTCGGCCGCCGGATGGCCGGGCTGCAGCGGGAAGCCGCGAATCTGAACGCCGGCATGACGACGCAGATGACGGAACGGTTCTCCGCGCCGGGCGCCACCCTCGTCAAGCTCTTCGGCCACCCCGTGCAGGAAGCCGACGACTTCGGCGTACGCGCCGGGCGCGTGCGTGACATCGGCATCCGGACCGCGATGCTGACCCGCTGGTTCATGACCAGCCTGACGCTCGTCTCGGCGCTCGCGCAGGCGCTGGTCTACGGCCTCGGCGGGTACCTCGCGCTGACCGGGCAGCTCGCGCCGGGCACCGTCGTCGCGCTGGCGCTGCTGCTGACCCGGCTCTACGCGCCGCTGACCGCGCTGGCCAACGTCCGCGTCGACGTGATGACCGCGCTGGTGTCGTTCGAGCGCGTCTTCGAGGTGCTTGACCTCGACCCGATGATCCAGGAGAAGCCGTCCGCGCGGACGCTGCCGCCTTCGGACGGTGTCGCGGTCGAATTCTCCGACGTCCGCTTCGGGTACCCGGCCGCGGACCGGTACTCGCTGGCGTCGCTGGAGGACGTCTCGACGCTCGATCACCGCGGCGGCGAAGAGGTGCTGCACGGGATCTCGTTCCGCGCGGAGCCGGGGCAGATGGTCGCGCTGGTCGGGTCTTCGGGCGCGGGGAAGTCGACGATCGCGTCGCTGCTGCCGCGGCTCTACGACGTCGACTCGGGTTCGGTCCGGCTGTCCGATGTGGACGTTCGTGACCTGACTTTCGCTTCGCTGCGGGAAACCGTCGGCGTCGTCACGCAGGACGGGCACCTGTTCCACGAGACGATCCGCGCGAACCTGGCCTACGCGCGTCCGGGCGTCACCGACGACGAGATCTGGGAAGCGCTCGAGCGCGCCCGGCTCGGGGAGCTGGTGCACTCCCTGCCGGACGGCCTGGAAACCACGGTGGGGGAGCGGGGTTACCGGCTCTCCGGCGGTGAGCGCCAGCGGCTGACGATCGCGCGGCTGCTGCTCGCGCAGCCGAAGGTCGTCGTGCTCGACGAGGCGACCGCGCACCTGGACTCCGAGTCCGAGGCCGCGGTCGGCGAAGCCCTGACCCACGCGCTGGCCGGCCGCACGGCCCTGGTCATCGCACACCGGCTGTCGACGGTCCGCGCCGCCGACCAGATCCTGGTCCTGGAGCACGGCGAGATCGTCGAACGCGGCACGCACGACGAGCTCCTGGCCGCGAACGGCCGCTACGCGACCCTCCACGCCACCCAGTTCGCCGACCAGGAACCCGCGGTGGCCTGAACCCGGACGGACGACACGCGTACCTGCGCGGACGACACGCGTACCTGGATGGACGACACGACCCGGAGCCTTGGCCC
>NZ_JBICSQ010000067.1:0-47965 GCF_043197175.1 Amycolatopsis sp. NPDC049252 | reverse complement strand
CCCCGGCCTCGCGGGCCGGCGGCTCGCCGACGACGACCACCGTGCCCCCACCCCGGACGAACCGGATGAGCGTCCGCACCGACCCGACCGCGAGCACCGGCGTCCGGGGCACCACGACGATGCCGTACGCCTGCTGCCCCACGACCAGCTTCGGCCCGGCCGGCCGCGCGTGCGCCACCAGCGCGGGGTCGGCGTCGAGCGCGCCTTCGTCGAGGAAGTCGAAGTCGACCTGGACGTCCTCCAGCGCGTGGGCGGTGGTCAGGAACGCCGTGTCGAGCTCGGCCATCGCCGGAGTGTCCTGTGTGGACTCGACCGCGCGTTGCGGCTGGATCAGCGCGGTGCGGGCGCGGGCGGGCGCGCGGCACGCCTCCATCAGCCGGCCGATCCAGTCGTTCAGCGGCGCGGACACCGCCCACCACGGGTTGGCCGGCTGGAACGGCGGCGGGTAGACGATCTGGTTCTCGTCGCTGAACCGCGCGTGCAGCAGCGTGTGGTTCACCCCGCGCACGGCGAACGCCCCGACCACCTCACGCACGAACGACGGCGTGACCGGCCAGCCGGTGCCGCCCATCGCCTCCAGGTAGACGCGCTCCAGCCCGAGCTGGTGCGCGGTGCTGGCCGGCCAGCGCGACAGCGTGCGGTGGTAACCGCGCTGGTAATGGTCGAAGATCAGGTCGGTGCCCGGCACCTGCGCCCACTGGTTGTTCGTGTTCAGGTTGCCGGAGCTGCGCAGCTGCTCGCCCGGGCCGTACTCGTCCCACAGCGGGTTGGAGATCAGCCGCAGGCCGTGGGCGGCCAGCCACTTGCCCTGGGTCCGGTAGTACGCGGCGGCGAACCGGTTGCTCACCGCGCGCCAGAACACCCCGCGCAGCCGCAGGCCGGCGTTGCCGAGGCCGGCGTCGTGCACCGCGGTCAGCGCGATGCCCGGCGACGTCCCGAGCGCGTGCAGCTCCGCGTCCAGCGTGGGCGACCACGGGACCGTGTTGAACGGTCCGTCGGCCGAGGCGAGATAGGGCTCGTCGTCGGCGAACCCGCGCAGCACCGCGCCCGGCGCCCACGGGAACCGGCGCACGTACTCCCCGGGCACGGCGTCGACGAACAGCCGCACCGCCTCGTCGTCGAGCAGGTCCAGGTAGGCGCGGCCGGTACCGGTGGGCGTGCTCAGGTCGCGGACGGTGAACAGGTCCAGCCGCCAGGTCCCGGCAGGCGGCGTCCACGTCCCGCCCGCCCGGGCCTGGGTGGTCAGGTCCACCAGCGTGGCCGGGTCCGCCGAGGAGGCCGGCCGCGCCGCCGCGGCGATCAGCGGCACGCCGGTCGCGGGCAGGGCGAAGCCGTCGAGCGCGGCGACACTGTCGAACGTCTCCGTGTACAGGATGCCGCCGCTCGCGTCGCGCACGGTCAGGCTGTCCCACGACGAGCGCTGGCTCGCCACCGCACGCACCCCGACCCGGCCGGTCGGGTACTTCAGGCCCTCGACCGCGGGCTGCGCGACGCCGTCCAGCGTCACGGTCAGGGTCGTCCCCCGGACCCGCACCGCCAGCTCGTGGTCCGCGGCCGGGTCGAACCCCGGGACCGGCGTGCCGCCGCGGGTCTGGGTGAACGCGCCGCCGGTCTGCTGCCAGACGTCGACGGCGCCGTCGCTGCGCAGGTCGGCCAGGACGCCGTTGCCCTCGTCGGCGCTGCGCACCATGAGCCCGGCGGTGGCGCTCTCGACGCGGACCTTCGCCACGACGTCGTAGTCCTGCCACCCGGCGCCGTCGCGCAGCAACGTGACGCCGTCGCGGGCCGCGGCGTCGACCAGCAGCCGGCCGCCCGACACGGACAGCCCCCGGCTGAGCAGCGGCACCGGCGCGCCGCCCTCGACGGTCAGGACCTGGTGTCCCACGCCCTTGAGCCGCAGGTCGGGCCGTGGCTGGTAAACGCGGCTGCCGACCTTGCCGCCGTCGACGACCAGGCCGCCGGCGCGGCCGCTCGGGAAGTAGTCGTCGTTGAACAGCCACAGGTGCATGCCGTGGCGCTGCGCCTCGCGCAGGGTGAACTCGATGATCGCGAACCAGCCTTCGGTGAAGAACGCCGGTTGCAGCGCGGCCGTGTCGAACGGGAAGACGAGGACCTCGTGGACGCCCTTGTCCCGCAGGTCCGCCAGTCCGTCGGCCACCAGCGCCGTGGTGACGGTGCCGTTCCAGAACCACAGCACGGTCGGCCGGGAATCCGGGCGCGGGTCGGCGAAACGGCCCGCCGCGGCGGTGGTTTCCGGCGCGGCGTAAGCGAACTCCCAGCCACCGGCCGTCCCGGCGACGGCCGCGGCCGAAGCGAGCGCGAGCATCCGCCGCCGGGAAAGCCGGAAGTCGCCGCTGATCGCCGTAGTGGGTACCGGGTCGTTTTCGATCACCGTTGATCCCCCGACCGTGCATTGAAACGATTCAAGACACGGCGGAAGGTACGTGACGCCGGTCATACCCGTCAAGGCATGACCGGCATCCTGTCCGACGGGACAGCCCTATCGGCTCACCGCGTGAGGATCGCCGGGTCGCTGGTGCTCGGCCGGCCGTTCTCCACGTGACCGGCCAGGCGGCGCAGGAACTTCGGGTCCTTGTCCGAGGTCACGGAGACGTCGTACCAGTTGTTGCTCCGCCCGGTGTCCACCTTCTCCACGACCCGCGCGCCCGGCCGCAGCTGCCGGGTCGCCGACCGCCGCCCGTAGGCGTCGGTGATCGTCAGCCGCACCGTGGCCGGCCCGGTGTTGGCGAGGGTCAGCTCGACGCACCCGCCGTCCTCGCGCAGGCTCACCTCGGGCCCGGCCGTGGCGCCCCGGAACTGCCGCAGGAAGCTGTTGGGGCCGTGGGCGGTGAAGTCGTACCCGCCGGACGCGGGCACCGCGCCGGACAGGGAACGTCCCGCGCCGACGGTGTACGTCCGCGGGTCGGCCGACGGCGACGTCACGACGAACGCCGCGCCCGCCCGGCCGTGGTTGGCGAAGGTCAGCGTCAGCTGGTCACCGTGCACCCGCGCGTCGGCGGCCAGGGCGTACGGCAGGGCCCGCGCCGGGCGCAGCCCGCGTTCCTGCTTCGGCAGCACGCCCTTCGCGGGCACCGCGGGCACGTAGTCCGGGTGCCGCTCACGGTCCGGCGGCTCGTAGGCGGCCGTGTCCGGCAGCCGCGGCACGTGGGCGTCGGTGCGCGCGAAGTCGAACGCCGAGGTCAGGTCGCCGCAGACCGACCGCCGCCACGGCGTGATGTTCGGTTCGGCCACCCCGAAGCGCCGTTCGATGAACCGGATGATCGACGTGTGGTCGAACGTCTCCGAGCACACCCAGCCACCCTTGCTCCACGGCGACACCACCATCATCGGCACGCGCTGGCCGAGACCGTACGGGCCGGTCGGGTTCGACGCCGAGCCCGCGAAGATCTCCCCGGTCGTGTCCACAGTGGACTGACCGGCCGTCGCGTACGGCGGGAGCACGTGGTCGAAGAAGCCGTCGTTCTCGTCGTAGGTGACGAACAGGGCGGTCTTGCTCCAGACCTCCGGGTTCGCGGTCAGCGCGTCGAGCACCTGCGCGAGGTACCAGGCGCCGTAGTTCACCGGCCAGTTCGGGTGTTCGCAGAACGCCTCCGGCGCGGTGATCCACGAAACCCGCGGCAGCTTCCCGGCCTTGACGTCGGCGCGCAGCACGTCGAAGTAACCGTCGCCGGCCTTCGCGTTCGTGCCGGTGCGGGCCTTGTCGTACAGCGGGTCGCCGGGCTTGGCGTTGCGGTAGGAGTCGAAGTACAGCAACGAGTTGTCACCGTAGTTGCCGCGGTAGGCGTCGTCGATCCAGCCCCAGCCCCCGGCGGCGTCGAGGCCGTCGCCGACGTCCTGGTAGATCTTCCACGACACCCCGGCCTTCTCCAGCCGCTCGGGGTAGGTCGTCCAGGAGTAACCCTTTTCGTCGTTGCCCAGCACCGGCCCGCCGCCGGTGCCGTCGTTGCCGGTGTAGCCCGTCCACATGTAGTAGCGGTTCGGGTCGGTCGAGCCCATGAACGAGCAGTGGTAGCTGTCGCAGATCGTGAACGCGTCGGCCAGCGCGTAGTGGAACGGGATGTCCTCGCGCGTCAGGTAGGCCATGGTGGTCGAGCCCTTGGCGGGCACCCACTTGTCGTACCTGCCCTGGTTCCACGCCGCGTGCGTGTCGTTCCAGCTGTGCGGGAGGTCCTGGATGAACTTCAGGCCCAGGTTGTCCGCGTCGGGGTGGAAGGGCAGGATGTCGCGGCCGCCGTCCGGCTGCGCCCAGACGGGTTTGCCCGATTGCAGCGTCGCCGGCCGTGGGTCGCCGAAGCCGCGCACACCGCGCATCGTGCCGAAGTAGTGGTCGAACGACCGGTTCTCCTGCATGAGGACCACGATGTGCTCGACGTCGCGCAGGCTGCCGGTGCGGTGGTTCGCGGGGATCTCCGCCGCGCGGGCGATGCTGCCCGAAAGGACCGAAAGGGCAGCGGTGCCGCCGGTCAGCTGCAAGAACCGCCTGCGGTTGACGTCCGTCATGTGAGCTCCGGGGGTGTGGTGGTCGGCAACCGCGCCAGTATCGCCCGCCCGCCGGGGCAATCACTACCGTCGCGGGAGAACTCCGGGTGAAGCCCAGGTCAACGGCTCGTCAGACGAGCGTCTGCGTGCCGAGGACGATCGCGAGGCCGAGGCGCTCGGCGTCCTCCGTGCCCGGTTCGGCCGTGTAGACCATGATGCGCAGATCGTCGGCGGCCACGACGAGCGTGTCGCAGTCGAGGGTGATCCGGCCGACCAGCGGGTGGTCGACGATCTTGTGCCTCGACGTCTCCTGCGCCGGGTCGGGTGCGCCGGCCTCCCAGAGCTCGACGAACCGCGGGCTCCGCGACAGCTCCTCCACGAGCCGGGTGACGCTCCGGTCGGCGGGGTAGCGGGCCGCGTTGAGCCGCAGGTCGGCGACCAGCTGCGCGACGAAGCCGGCGTGCTCCTCCGGGGTGTGGACGGCGCGCGTGCCGGGGCCGGCGAGGTGGCGCCAGACGGCGTTGCGCTCGATCCCGTGCCAGGTCGTCGTGTCCCCCATCAACGCGTCGTAGGGGGCGTTGGCGACGATGAGCCTCCAGGTGGCGTCGTAGACCGCGACCGGCGTGCCGGCCAGCCGGTCGAGCAGGCGCTGAACGCTCGGGGTGATCCGCGACGGGACGAGGTCGAGCCCGGGCGCGGCGTGCCCGGCCAGGCGGAACAGCAGGTCACGCTCGCCATCGGCCAGCCGCAGGGCGCGGGCCAGCGCCTCGACGACCTGCACGGACGGCGCGGTCGCCCGCCCCTGCTCCAGCCGGGTCAGGTAGTCGGCGGAGATCCCCGCGAGACCGGCCAGCTCTTCGCGGCGCAGGCCGGCCGCGCGGCGGCGCCGGCCCACCGGCACCCCGGCCGTCTCGGGCGCGACGCGGTCGCGGCACCGGCGCACCATCCGGCCGAACTCCCACGTCTCCACACCTCCAGTGTGCGCGACCCCGGTTCCGTTGTCCTGGCCCTGGTGGTCCTACGAAAACGGCACGACTGCCTAGCCTTTGTGGAGCGGCGCAAGCTCGGCCCATGACCACGACATTGATCACCGGGGCCAACCGCGGCCTCGGCAAGGAAACCGCCCGCCAGCTCGTCGCCGCCGGGCACACCGTCTACCTCGGCGCCCGCGACGTCGACCGCGGCCGCGCCGCCGCGGAGGAGGTCGGCGCCCGGTTCGTCCAGCTCGACGTCACCGACGACGCGTCCGTCACCGCGGCCTTCGACCAGCTCGAGGGCGGCCTCGACGTGCTCGTCAACAACGCGGGCATCGCCCTGCTCGCCCTGAACGGGCCGGAGGCGCTGGCGGTGTTCGACACGAACGCGGTCGGGATCATCCGCGTCACCGAGGCCGCGCTGCCGCTGCTGCGGAAGTCCGCCAACCCGGTCGTCGTCAACATCTCCAGCGCCCTCGGCTCGTTTTCGGCCAACCACGACCCCTCGCGGCCCGCGTCGCAGGTCTCGGCGATCGTCTACGGCGCGAGCAAGGCGGCCGTCTCGATGCTCACGGTCCAGTACGCGCGGGCGGTGCCCGAGGTGAAGTTCAACGCCGTCGAGCCGGGGTACACCGCGACCCTGCTCGGCGGCATCGAGAACAGCCACGGCCGCCCGGTCGAGGTCAGCGCCCGGACGATCGTCCGGATGGCCGTCATCGGCGAGGACGGCCCGACGGGCACCTTCCAGGAGGACGACACCGAGCTGGGCTGGTGACTCAGCTGATCGCGAGGTGCTGGGTGAGCGTGTTCCCGGCGTAGCCGTTCACGCCGAACCGCCCCGAGGGGTAGGTGGCGTCGATGATCGGAGCTACGCCATGGTCGAGCCAGTCCTGAATGCGGACAGCCGTCGTCCGGCAGAGCCGGCGTCGGCGGGACGGTCCACCGATGCCGGCACAGAACTCGGCTGGTGACTCAGCTGATCGCGAGGTGCTGGGTGAGCGTGTTCCCCGCGTAGCCGTTCACGCCGAACCGCCCCGAGGGGTAGGTGCTGTCGGTGGCGTCGATGACCGGCGCGGCGGCGTGGTCCAGCCAGACCTGGATCCGGGCGCCCGTCGTCCGCACGGTCAGGTGGTAGGTGCGGCCCTCGACGATCGGGGTCGCGTACGTCGCGATGTCGCGGCCGGGCCGCCACAGCTTCACCACCCCGCTGCTGTCGACGTTCGCGGTGTAGCCGGTGCCGTCGGCGGCCGCGCGGAAGGTCAGGCCGGCCGCTGTGCCGTTGGTGACCGAGACGTCGCCGTCGTAGGTGAAGTCGGTTCCGGTGCGGTCGCTCAGGTAGAAGCCGTCGTCGGGTGAGCGGCCGCGCAGGCCGTCCGGGGTGGTCGTCCAGGTGCCGCCCCGGGCGGTCCAGGCGCCGGAGGTGAACGCGTCGAGACCGCCGGGGCCGGTGTTCAGGTTCTGCACGGTCGCCGTGCCGTGGTAGGCGTTCGCGCCGAACCGGCCCGACGGGTAGACGTCGTCGGTCGCGTCGATGACCGGCGTGGTGCCGTGGTCGAGCAGGACCTGGATGCGGGAGCCGGTCGTGCGCACCTCCAGGTGGTGGGTGCTGCCGGCGGCGATGGGCGTGGCGTACGTCGCGATGTCGCGGCCGGGCCGCCACAGCTTGACCACGCCGCTGGTGTCGATGTTCGCGGTATAGCCGGCGCCGTCGTCGGCCGCCCGGAAGGTCAGCCCGGCCGCCTGTGCGGTGTCCAGCCGGACGTCACCCTGGTAGACGGCGTCGCCCGCGGTGCTCGCGCCGAGGTAGAAGGCGTCGCCGGTGGCCTGGGCCTGCTTGCCGCCGCTGGTGTCGGTCCACGAGCCGCCGGCCGCGTGCCACGGGCCGGCGAGGTCGCTCTCCAGCGTCGGCTGCGCCGTGCCCCAGCTGGTGCTGAGCCGGGTGAACTTCGCGTTCTTCAGCCGCACCTGTCCCCCGGTGGCGAACAGCCGGATGCCCTGGCTGACCGCGGCGGAATCGAAGTTCACGTTGTCGGCGACGGAGAACCGCCCGTCGCCGCCGAAGACCTCGAGCTGGCCGCGGTCGACCAGCAGGCGCATCGTGACCTCGCCGTTGGTGGGTGCCAGCGGCTTCCCGTAGAGCGTGCCCGCCGCACGGTCGTAGCCGACGGTCCGGTCGGCACTGCCGTCGGAGCGGCTGTGCAGCGCGAAGCCGAACTGCGCGGCGGTCGCGCTCGCGACGTCGAACGTCGCGGTGATTTCGTAGGTGTCGGCGAGGATCCCGCCGAAGAGGGTGCTCCCGGGGCTCACGGTCTGGTTCTGCCAGGTCCGGCTGTCGGCGCGCAGCGAATCCAGCTCGGCGACCGGCGTCCGCGTGATCTGGGGGCCGTCGGGTGCATCGACGAGCCGCAGCTCCGCCGGGAAGGTGGCGTTGCCGGTCCAGCTGCTGCCGCGATTGCCGCCCTGCCAGGCCATCTGCACCACGCGGCCGCCCGGCGCGTTCGAGAACGTCTCGGCGGCGTAGAACGTGCCGCCGGCGAACGTGGTGCCCTGGTTCATCTTCTTCGGCTGCGGCCGGTCGGTGCGGAACGTCCGGCCGTCGAACGAACCGACGACGTACTCGCTCGTCGCCGACGTCAGCACCCACTGCTGCGTGCCGTTCAGCGTCATCGGGAACAGATCGGGGCACTCGAAGAGCCAGTCCGCCGCGTACCGGCTGGCGAACGTCCAGTGCAGCACGTCGGGCGAGGTGTAGAGGTCGACGCCGTAACCGCCCCGGTTCGACCACACGACCATGACCCACTGGTGCCGCGCGGCGTCCCAGACGACCTTCGGGTCCCGGCTCTCCTCCGGGATCTCGATCTGCTTGCGCCCCTTGTCGTAGGGCTGGAAGCTCCGGCCGTTGTCGTTGCTGTAGTAGATGCTGACGCCGTCGGTGTTGGTGAACACGATGATCGGGTCGAGCGGGCCGGTCTTCAGCCCCGACGTGTTGTCCCGGTCGACGACCCCGCCCCCGGAGAACAGGGTGCCGGGGTGCACGTCCGGCTCCAGCGCGATCGGTTTCTGCGTCCAGTGCACCAGATCCGGGCTGGTGGCGTGGCCCCAGTGCATCGTGTCCCATTCGAGGCCGTGCGGGTTGTGCTGGTAGAAGAAGTGGTAGAGGCCGTTGGCGTAGACGAGCCCGTTGGGATCGTTCATCCACCCGGCCTGCGAGCTGAAGTGGAACTGCCCGCGGAACGGCTCCTGGTAGGTGGTCGCCGGGTAGGGGAACTCCGGGTAGTCCGTGACGGTGCCCGCGGTCGCGGGCGACACCGGCACAAAGACCGCCAAGGCGGCGAGGAGAACGACGAGCGACACGCGGGCGATGCGGACCACGGCACGGTCCCCTTCCCGGAGACAACGTTGTCAGCCTCGACCGTGGCACAGGCGCGGTGCCGCCCACAACGGCGGATCGGAGGGTCTACGGCCGGCCAGGCACGTATTCACCCAGCTGCCGGGCCAGCACCTGGCGGGTGACGCCGGACGGCGGCCGGCTCTTCGGTTCCGCTTGCCTGCCGGCCGCGGCGTCGTCGACGAACCGCGTGACCTCCCGCGGCGGGGGCACGAGCTCGTCGCCCGCCCACCGGGCGATGACGACCGGGTCCTCGTCGGGCGCGGTCTCCACCGCGACCGTCCAGCCGCGCTTCTCACTCCACAACAGCATCACGTCGTGCCGTGGCCGGCCCGGCCACGGGCGTGACAGGGCGAGGTAGGCCGTGGCCGTGTCGCTGATCTCGACCGTCGTACCTTCCGCCGGAACTCCGACGGCGGTGGCGACGGCCCGCACGTATGCACCGAGCCCACGCTCCAAGGCCCGGGTCGGGTCCTGCTCCGAGGACTCCATGAACGTCACCGTAGCTGCCCGCTCCCGATCGCGCTGTCCGGTCGCGCTGTCCGGTCGTGCGTGGAACGGCCGGGGCCGGGGTATCCGGCGAGCCCGCGAACGAACGGAGCACACCATGGCCGAGGTCAGCCGAGTGGTCGACGCGTCGCCGGAGGCCGTCTTCGCGGTCCTCGCCGACGGCTGGTCCTACGGCGGCTGGGTGGTGGGCAGCTCGCACATCCGCGCCGTCGACGAGGGCTGGCCCGCGCCCGGGAGCCGGATCCACCACAGCGTCGGAGCCTGGCCGCTGCAGCTCGAGGACGAGACCAAGGTCGCCGCGGTGGAACCCGGCCGGTCGCTGTCGCTGGAGGCGAAGGCCTGGCCGACCGGCGTCGCCGCGGTCGGGCTCACGCTCACCCCGCGCGACGGCGGCGCGCGGACGCTGGTCACGATGACCGAGCACGTCGTCGGCGGACCGGCCAAGCTGCTGCCGGAGGCCGTGCAAAGCTTGCTGCTGCGTCCCCGCAACAAGGAGTCGCTGGCACGGCTGGCCGACCTGGCGACCGGCAAGCGGTCGTGACCCTTTCTGTCCACAGTGGACTTTACGCGCATCGGGTGTGCATCGTTTTTTTCGGACTTTGACCCGCGTGGCGCGGCAGCCGTAACGGTCACGCAGCGAACAGCGTCTTCTCTTCAGACGGCGGCCCCAAGCGCGGTCGTCGTCGACCACCGGTGCCGGTACCCACGGCCCGGGACGGCTTCCCCCCGACCGTCCCGGACACCGCGGGCGCCGGCACCGGCTCCACGCCGGGCGAGCGGCCGTTCACCGGTTTGCCAGGTTTCGCCCCCGGCCCGCGGCGGGAATGCCTGAACCACGGCCCGCCCGGCACTCCCCCCTCGCGGACGGGCCGGATCCCCGGTTCCGCCGCGCTCCCCTCCCTCGGCGCGGCGGAGCCGGGACCCCAGGCCCGCCCTTGCGACCCGGCACCCGATGCCGGGAGCCGGCCAGGAACCTGCACTGTGGCGCCGGGCACTCCACCGAGTCCCATTTCAGGACTTGGCATGTCGACGTCATCTTTCGAGGGACGGAGCACGATTCCCGTCCCGGGTGCGGGCGGGCGGCACGGGAGCCATCTGGCTCAGCGGCGGCTGGAGCAGGGTGTCCCCGTGCGGTTCCTCGGTCGCCGCGAATCGGACGCCGGACGCGCGCTGCAGGCGCTCGGCGCCGAGGTCGCCGTCGATGATCGGCCGGCCTTGACACCGCAGGCGACCGCGCCTGAGCGGGGCCCGTCACGTTCCGGGCGCCGGGCGGGCTACCTCCCGGTAGCATGCGGCCGGTGACGGACAGCCACGACGGACAGCCGGACCGGACGCGGAAAGCGTCCCGGTTCGTCGATCTGCTGCGGGCGGCCGACCGGCGCCCCGGCCTCGTCCGGTCCGTCCGCGCCGTGCGGCGGCTGGTGCCCGGCGACCGCGACCTCGGCGACGCGCTGTCGACCACCGCGGGCCACCCATCCGACCGGGTGGCGCGGCTGCTGGCCGAGGCGAAGGCCGAACAGCCCAGCGCGATGCGTGAGCTCGGGCTGGCCGCGGTGCAGGTGTGGCAGGCCGTCGCCCAGGGCCGCGAAAGCGAGACCGGCGAGACGACGATCGTGTTCACCGACCTGGTCGGTTTCTCGAGCTGGGCCCTCGACGTCGGCGACGCGCGGGCCCTCGAGCTCCTGCGCGCGGTGTCGACCGCGAGCGAGGCGACGATCGCCCGCCACCGCGGCCGGGTCGTGAAAGGCCTCGGCGACGGCTTGATGGCCGCCTTCGCCGATCCCGCGGCCGCGGTCGAAGCGGCGTACGAGACGTGCGGCGCGGTCAGCGCGATCGACCTCGGCGGCTACCGCCCCCAGCTGCGGGCCGGCCTGCACACCGGCCGCCCGCGCCGGGTCGGCCGGGACTACTTCGGCGTCGACGTCAACATCGCCGCCCGGATCATGGACGCGGCCGGCGGCGGCGAGGTCCTCATCACCGGGGACGTGCTGGCGAACCTCGACGGCGACCGGTTCACCGTCCGGCGTCGCCGCAAGTTCCGCGCGAAGGGCGCGCCCGCCGACCTCGAAGTGTTCGCGGTGGTCCCCCGCTACGAGTGATGCCGGGGCGGCTCTCACCCGCCCCGGCATCGGTGTTACCGCGTCTCGCGACGGCCCGAAGAGACCACGGCCGGGATCGGCGCCCCGTTGATCACGAACTGCGAACCCGGCTCGACGACCACGGTGCCGGTCGACGAGTTCGTGATCGACACGTTCGTCAAGGTCGCGCTGCCGCGAGCGCCGCTCATCGCGAGGATGCCCGCACCGTTGTTCGACTTGTCGATCTTGACGTTCGTGACCGCCGCGGTCACCACGCCGCCGCCCGTCTTGAACTGGATGCCGTCGTAGGTCGAGTCGTGGATCTCGGTGTCCCGCAACGTCACCCCCGGGATGTCCTTGCTCTGCGCGAAGAACGTGATCGCGCCGAACTTCTGCTGCTCGCCCCAGAACACGCCGCCGCAGCGGTACAGGGCGTTGTTGGCGATCAGCGTCTGCCCGGAGAAGGGCAGCGGGTCGTGGTCGGTCGCCAGCATGATGCCCGGGTAGTTCATCGTGTCGTAGACGAGGTTGTTCTCGATCTTGTTCCCGTACCCGCCGTAGATCGCGATCCCGTTGGCGCGCCACGGAAGCTGGATCGTGTTGTTGGTGAACGCGTTGTCGTGCCCGATGTCCACCGACGTGTCCTTCACGTACTGGCTCGCCCACACCGCGAGCGAGTCGTCACCGGTGGTGCGGAACGACGAGTTGAACACCCGCGAGTTCCTGGTGCCGTTGGTGAAGTTGATGCCGTCGGCGTAGGTGTCGCGGATCCGCATGCCGCTGAACTCCAGGCCGTCGCCCGGACCCCACAGGGCCGGTATGTTGGTGTAGTCCCGGCCGACCCACACGCCCACGTTCGCGTGCTCGATCCACACGTTCGAGATCTTCGTGCCGGTGCCGAACCGGCCGTTGAGGCCGACGCCGCCCTCGGCGTTGCCGTCGCCGCCGCGGATCCGGCCGGAGCCGAAGATGGCGATGTCGGAGATCTGGACGTTCTTGTCGATGTCGAACCCGAAGTTGCCCTCGTGCGGGTGGTTGATGGTGCCCGCGTCCTGCGGCTGGATCAGCGAGTACAGCTGCGAGCGCCACATGCCGGCACCCTTGACCGTCACGTTGGAGATGCCGATCTGGTTGTACTGGCCGCCGCCGTTGGGCACGTTCGGGTCGTCGGTCAGGATCTTCTTCTCCTGCCGCCACTGCCCTTCCGGGATCCACACGCAGGCGATGACGCCGTTCTGGTCGTCGGTGACCGCGCGCTGGATCGCCGTCGAGTCGTCGACGCCGTCGTTCGGCACGGCGCCGTACTCGGTGATCGACGTGCACTCGGCCGGCTTGGCCGTCGCCAGCGCGACCTGCTCCAGGTCGACCAGGTCGATGACGTAGAACGACGCGTTGTCGCCGTCGTCCCGCTGCAGCTTGAACTTCGTGCCCGGCGGGTACGACTGCGCCAGCAGCGCGTGCGACTCGTCGAACAGCCGCCGCGCGTCTCCCCCGGGCCGGTTGGTGAGGCCCTCGGGGTCGTCGGTGGTGCCGTAGAGCCAGCTGTGCGTCGAGGACAGCGTCAGCTTCTGGGCGAACGCGCCGTTGACGTACAGGCTGAGCGTGTAGTCCTGGCCACCCCCGGCCGCGGCGTCGGGCACCGAGTTGCGCACCACGATCGAGTTCGACTGGTTCGTGGACGTGACCTCCACGTACTGGCCCTGGCTCGCCAGCCGCACGGACTGGCGGCCCGAGGACTCGGTCGCGAAGTTCGTGTGCCCGAACGTGCGCAGCGGGTCGGCCGTCAGCAGCTGGCCCTGGTACTGCGCGGCTTCCGCCTCGTACTCGGTGTAGGGCACCGCCGCGCCGCGGCCGACGACGATCGCCCGCGAGAGCCCGTTGTTGGACTCGTTGGTCTCCGCGACGGTGTTCGTCGCGTCGGCCGTCGCGGTGAGCGTCGCGCCGCCGTTGGTCGCGGTCCACGTGCCCGGCACCGCGACGTTCGCGGTCGCCCCGGCCGCGATCGCGCCGGTGCCGGCGTCCAGTGTGGTGCTACCGACGGTCAGCCGGGTGACGGAGCTGCCCGAACCGCTCGTGCCGCGGTTGTGCACCGCGACGGTGAACGACACCGCCGCGCCGACCGCCGGGTTCGGCGGGTTCGACGTGATGCCGGTGACCTCGAGGTCCGGCCCGGGCGCCTGCGCGACGACGAGCTGCGTCGGTGACGTGAAGGTGTTGTTGCTGTCGTTCTGTTCCACGACCGTGTTGGCCGGGTCGACGGTCGCGGACACGCTGTAGGTGCCCTGCGGCCGGGTGCCCGCGTTCACGGTGACCGTGGCGGACGCGCCGGCGGCGAGCGCGGCGACGGCCGCGTTGCCCACGACAGTGCCGCCGAGGCTGACGTTCACCGTCGTGGCGCCCGCGTTCGCGGTCCCCGCGTTCTGCACGGTCGCCGAAACCGCGAGCTGGCTGGTCTCGGTCGGGTTGGCCGGAGTCCAGGTCGTGCCGGTGACGACCAGGTCCGGGTTCGGCGCCGGGGTGCCGAGCACCTGGAACTCGGCGACCTGGCCGCCGGGGGCGCCGGAGTTGGCGGAGAACTGCAGCCGCACGTCCGCGACCCGGCCGGTGACCGGGATGGTCACCGAGTTCTGGTTGGCCGCCGGGTCGAAGCGGTAGTCGGCGCGGGCCTTCAGCGAGGTGAACGCGGTCGAGCCCTGGTCGCGGCCGAGGACCTCGAGGTTCTGCGTCCGCGCGCCCCAGACCGGGTCCGGGTTGAGCTTGACGACGACGGAGTCCAGGTCGGCGTCGGCGCCGAGCTTCACCGTGAGCGTGTTCGGGTAGCCCGCGGCGGACTCCCAGTACGTGGCGGTGGTGCCGTCGTTGGCGTTGGCGGCGACGAAGTCGTTGACCGTCGAGGACGCCTCGATCGGCTTGCCCGCGGCGAGGTTCTGGCCGGCCTGGGTGCCTTGGCGCACCACGTGGTTGCTGTCGGCGGACTCGTTGCCGGCGGCGTCCTTGGCCCGCACGAAGTACTCGACGCGCGGGCCCGCGGGCCGCGTCTCGGTGAACGTGGTGCCGGTGATCGTGGTGACGGGCGTGTTGTCGCGGTAGACGGTGTAGCCGGTGACACCGACGTTGTCCGTCGAGGCCGACCAGCCCAGCCGGATCTGCCCGGAGCCGGGCTCGGTCAGCGCGAGGTTCGCGGGCGCGGACGGCGCCTGCGTGTCCCCGGTGTCCGCGCCGTACAGCTCGAACTCCGACAGCTGCGCGGCGGGCCACTGCGTGTTGGCGGTGATGTTCAGCCGCACGTACCGGGTCGACGCCGTCACCGGGATCGTCACGGTGTTGCCGCCGGGGGCGAACGCGTAGCCGGCCGACGCGACGAGGTCGGTGAAGGAGGTGCCGTCGGTGCTGCCGCGCACGGCCAGGGTCTGGGTGCGGGATTCCCAGGCCGCGGGCAGTTTCAGCACGATCCGCGAGAGCGTCTTGGCCGAGCCGAGGTCGGCCTGGATCCACTGCGGGAACGCGTTGTTCGCGGACTCCCAGTAGGTGTCCTGGTTCCCGTCGACGGCGTTGGCGACGGGGAAGCCGGGCAGCGCGCTGCCGGCCGAGACGGTGCGGGTCAGGGGCACGTCCGCGAGTGCGGCCGGCCGGGCTTGGGTCGTTTCCGGGGGTGGTGGCGCACCGGCCGCGGAAGCGAGCCCGGTGAGGGTGAGCCCCGCAGCGAGGAGACCTGCGACGAGCCGGGACAGGCGCATACGTGTCATGGCGTCTTCTCTTCTTCGAGACCAGCAGGAGGGGAGCCAGAGCCGTACGAGCATGCAACAACCGGGAGACGATCTGCAAGAACTTGACATGGATGAGTAAATTTACGACTAAGTGGCGTTGCTCCGTCAGGAGGACGCCGTTCGGTCGCGCGATCGGACGCCGTCAGCCGCCGGCGAAATCCTGGGTCAGCCACACCGTTCCGCGGGCGTCGCGGGTGACGGAGATGCCGATCCGGGTGAACGACGTGCTGAGAATGTTGCGGCGGTGGCCGTCGTCCGGCGGCTTCTCGTCGTGCATGCTCCGGGTCAGGCCGAGGGCCATCCGCGCGATCGGGTCGCTCGCGTCGGCGACCGGGCCGCCGGTGCCGACGTTCTCACCGGCCGAACTCCACTGCGCGCCGGCGGCGTGCTCACGGTCGCCGAGCGACGCCTCGCCGGGACACTGGTGCGAGAGACCGCACCCACCGGCCATGGCCCGGTTGTGCGCGGCGGCGCCGGTGACCAGCGCCGGATCCATCCGCAACGCGGGCAACCCGGCCGCGGCGCGCTCGTCGTTGATCAGGGCGAGGACACGTTCCGCGGGCGTCGCTGCTCGCGGCGGGGTCGAGGTGGGCTCGGGAGCTTCCGGTTGTGGCGCAGTGGATTGCTCTTCGGTCGGTGTTGTCGCTTCGGTACTCGCCGCAGGCGGGGACGTCGGGGTTGCGTCCGGCTCGGTGAGCGGGGGCCGGGAGGTACCTCCGGCCAGCGCGGCCGGCGGCTGGATCGGTTGGTCGGGCTGGGAAAGGCCCACGATCCCGGCCACGCCGAGGGCGCAGACGATCGCGGCGCCGGCGGCCGCGAGGAAGGGTTTCGCGGCGAGGAGCCGAGCGAGGGACCCCGCGGCGACGGCACCCCCGGCGGCAAGGACACCGGCCCCCGCGACGGCAGCCGAACCTGCCGCAGCGGCGCCACCTCCCGCAGCACCCGTGGCACCACTGCCCGCCGCGCCACCGCCCGCGGCCGCGCCACCCCCAGCTCCGGCTGCCCCGCCGGCTCCAGCACCACCCGCGGCGCCTCCACCGGCACCAAAAGCGCCACTCGCGGCCGGGCCGGAGACCATGTCGCCGAGGTTGGCCAGCAGCTGCGGCAGGTACCCGAACGGAAGGATCAGCAACGCCGCGCCGGTGAGGATCCGCTCCACCGGCACCGCGTCGTCCGTCTCGCGGCGGCAGCGCGAGCACTCCTCCACGTGCCGGAGAAACCGCTTGCGCCACAACGGACCCGGGCGGCCCGACCAGCTCGCCGCCGCCTGCTCCAGCGCCGCGCAACCCGGCTCGGCGGCCAGCGCGCGCACCAACGGCCGGACCGCTTCCAAGCGGGTCTTCAGCCTGCTCACCCGGACCGTCACCAGGTGGGCGTCCAGGCGCAGGGCCTCGGCCACCTCCGTGCGGGTCAGGTGCCCTGCGCGCTCGAGGGTCCACAGGGCCAGCAGCTCGCGGTCCGCCGGGTCGAGCCAGCGGGCCGCCTCGTCGACCTCCCGGCGCTGCTCGGCGATGTGCAGCCGTGCCAGGGCGAGGTCGGTGAACTCGGCGTCGGGGTCCGGGCGCTCGTCGTACTCCGCCAGCGGGGCCGGGGCCGCGCTCCGGCGGCGGTGGTGCTCGCGGATCTGGTTGATCGTCACCGCGACCAGCCACGACCGGAACCGGGCGGGCTCGCGCAGGGTCTCGAGGCCGCGCAGGACGCGCAGCATCGTCTCCTGCACGACGTCGTCGACGTCGGCGTCCGAGGAGAGCGCGCGGCCGGCGATGCTGTAGACCAGCGGCAGGTAGGCCGCGACCAGGGCGTCGAGCGCCGCCCGGTCCCCGGCCCGCGCGGCGGCCACCTGCGCCACGTCCACCTGCGCCAGCCGCTTCTGACCGATCACGTCCCCACCCTCACTCCGCCGACGACTTTCCCGTACGTCCAGGAGACCGGGCCCGCCCATCCTGGATCACAGAAACTTCGCCCGCGAGTGACCCGGGTCACATCGGCGGTCCTGCGCTACGGCTTCACGCGGTGAACGCCGTCGCGAAGACGTGCAGCTGCTTGTTGGCCGGCAGCGTCAGGTACGCGACCTGTTTCGACGCCGTCAGCGGCACGGAAGCCGCGTAGAGACTCACCTTCTGGTCGTGCGGGTACGTACTTCCCGCGGGCCGGTTCCAGTACGGCGTGGTCACCACGAGCACACAACCCGGCACGGCCTGGTTGGCGTACCAGTCCGCGACGGTGAGGGTCGAGGTGGACGTCGTGCCGTCGGTGTACGTCACGGTGACCGGGCCGCTCTGGGTGCCGTTCGTGCCAGTGGTCAGCAGGTTCAGCGCCGACCCCGAGCCGGCCAGGGTGACGCTCTGGCCGGCCGTGGTCACCGTGTCCGGCTGCCCGGCCGGGACGTCCGGCCAGGTGAACGTCGCCGCGCCGCTCGTCACCGGTCCGCCGGGGTGGACACCCACCGAGTCCAAGGCCTGCGCGGAGAAGCTGAAGCCCGCGCCGTCGAGGTTGCCCGGCGCCGGGTTCGCGTCGTCGGTGACGCCGACGTCCGTGTACGCCGCGGCCAGGTTCGGGTAGGCGACCTGCGTGCTCGCCGTTCCCCGGACGGAGCCACCCGCGTACCGGGTGACGGCGGACAACGAGACCGGGCCGGGCGGCGCCGACGCGCCGACCGTCACCGACCAGGTCGTCGGTACCGACTCCCCCGGCCGGACCGTCCGGGCGACGGCCGGGGTCCGCGGGGTCGCCTTCCAGCCCGCCGGGACGGCCAGGCTGGTCGAAGCGTCGTGCACGGCTTCGGTGGCGCCGTTGGTGAAGGTGGTCGTCACCGAGAGGGTCTTGCCGGGCGCCGCGATCGCGGGCGCGGCCACCTGGGTGAACCGCGGCCCGGTGGTGTGGTCGACGCGGAACCCGCCCGACAGCGGGAGGTTCCGGGACGAGTCGCCGACCCGGACGGTGTACTTGCCGGCACCCAGCTCCCACGCGTGCGCGTCGGTGCTCCAGTACGACGCGTCCTGCGCGGTCAGCTCGAACCGGACCCGCTGCGTCTGGTGCGGCTGGAGATCGACCTTCTGGAAGCCCTTGAGCTGGTTGACCGGCTCGCCGGTGGACGCCGGGTCGTTCAGGTACAGCTGGGCGACCTCGGCGCCGCGCCGCGCACCGGTGTTGGTGACGTCGGCGCTGACCGAGATCCGGCCGTTCTCACGCAGGGTGTCGCCGTCCACCTTCAGGTTCGAGAACCGGAAGGTCGTGTACGAGAGCCCGAACCCGAAGGGGTACAACGGAGTCAGGTTCTTCCGGTCGTACCAGCGGTAGCCGACGTCGAGGCCCTCGGAGTACTGGACCTTGCCGTCGACACCCGGCCACTGCTGTGGTGTGGACGCCGGAACCTGGTCGAGCGACGTCGGGAACGTCACCGGCAGCTTGCCCGACGGGGCGACGTCGCCGAAGAGCAGCGACGCGATCGCGTTGCCGGCTTCCTGGCCCGGATACCACGCCTCGAAGACGCCCTTGACCTTCGCCAGCCACGGCATCGTCACCGCGGAGCCGGTGTTGAGCACGACGACCGTGTTCGGGTTGGCCGCCGCGACGGCGTCGATCAGCTTGTTCTGGTCGGCCGGCAGGTCGATATTGCCCAGGTCGCCACCTTCGGACTCGTAGTCGTTGGCGTAGACGACCGCGACGTCGGACTTCGCGGCGAGCGCGGCCGCCTGCCCGGCGAGGTCCTCCCCCGGCGGCAGCCAGCCGAGGCTCACCGAGGCGTCTCCGCCGGCCTGGTAGTAGTCGACCTCCACCTGCACCGCCTGGCCCGCGGTCAGCGGGACCTGCGCGGTCTTGGTCTGCGCACCGTGGTCACCCCAGTTGTCGATCAACTGCTGCCCGTTGACGAGCAGCCGGCTGCCGTCGTCGCTGGTCAGGCCCAGGGTGTACGTGCCGGTCGCGGGCGCGGTGAGCGTACCGGTCCACTTGGCCGAGAAGTTCGTCGCGGGCACGCCGGGCGCGGGTGCCCCGCTGAAGGTGAACGCGACCTGCGGGTCGGTGCGGGTCACCACCGGTGTCCCGGACGAGTCGGTGTTCGCGTAGTAGTCGCCCTGCAACCCGGTGCCGGTCCCCGACGGCGGCTTGAGCGCACTGGTCTCGATCGGGGGCAGCGCGCTGCCGGTGCCGAGGTTGCCCTGCGCGTACTCGACGTCGATGCCGGAGCCCGCGCGCGCCTTGATCCCGTCGAACGGCGTGACCGTGCCCGTGCCGGCGATGTGCGCGCTGCCGCCGCCGGAGCTGAGCGTGTTCTTGCCCGCGCCGTCGCCGATCACCGCGACCGAGTGCAGCTTGCGCGCGTCCAAGGGCAGCAAGCCGTCGTTCTTCAGCAGGACCGTGCCGTCCTCGGCGGCCTTCTTCGCCACCGCCAAGTGCCCCGCGGTCGACGCCGCCGCGTCCGGGGTGTCGGCCGACGGGTGGTCGAACAGCCCGAAGCGGAACTCCTCACGCAGGATGCGGGTGACCATGTCGTCCAGCCGGGACTGCGGTACCTGTCCACTTTGGACGGCCGTCTTCAGCGTGGCGCCGAAGAAGTCCTGGCCGGGCATCTCCATGTCCATCCCGGCGTTCGCCGAGGGCGCCGCGCTGTGCGTGGCACCCCAATCGGACGTGATGAAGCCGTCGAACCCGAATTCCTGCTTCAGGATCTCGTTGAGGTAAGGGTTCTCGCAGGCGTAGGTGCCGTTGATCGAGGAGTAGGAGCACATCGCCGACGACGGCTTGGCCTTCGCGACGACGTTCCCGAACGCGCTGGTGTAGATCTCGTGCACGGTCCGGTCGTCGATCACCGCGTTGTCGGCGGTGGTGTTGCGGTTCTCCTCCTGGTTGTAGACGGCCCAGTGCTTCACCTGCGCCAGCACGCCCTGGGACTGGACGCCGCCGATGTCGGCCGCGCCCATCTGCCCGGCCAGGTACGGGTCCTCGCTGTAGGACTCGAACGCCCGGCCCCAGCGCGGGTCACGCACGATGTTGATGGTCGGGCCGAGGTCGACGTCGACCCCCTTCGTCCTGTCCTCGGCGCCGATCACCGACCCGTAGGTCTTCGCCAGCCCCGCGTCGAACGACGCGGCCACGGCGGACGCGGCGGGCAGCTGGGTGGTGTTGCCCAGGTTCACCCCCAGCGGGCCGTCCTCCATCTTCAGCGACGGGACGCACAGCCGGTCGTCGCCCGCGACGCGGCCGGTGTAGCCGCCGGCGGCGGTGCCGTGCACCATCGTGATCTTCTCGTCGAGCGTCATCTGCCCGAGCACCTGCGCCACCCGCTTGTCCACCGGTGCGTGGGACCCCACCCAGGGACAAGCGGAAGGCGAAGCGGGTGCGGCCTCCGCGGCCGCGGGGACCGTCGTGCCCGTGATCAGCACGGCCGCGATCAGGGCTGCTCCACGCCGTATCACGGCGTCACCTCCGCGATCCTCGAGAAACTGCTCTGCGCGGCCGCGACGGCGATCCGCACCTGGGTCGTGGTCACCGGCGCCGGGAACGGGATCCACCGGTAGACGGCCGTGTTGCCGGTGACGTGGACCTGGTCGGCCCACTGGGCGCCGTCCCAGGTCTGCACGGTGAAGTCGGTCGGGACACCGTCCGGGTGGGACACGAAGCCGACGCCGGTCAGCGTGGTCGCGGCGGGCGCCGTGACGGTCAGGGTGTCGGGGTACCGGCTGTCGGTGTCGTCGTTCCAGAACGTCGCGAAATCGTGGTCGATCGCGTTCGACGCGACGTACGTGCGGGTGGCACCGTTGACGACGTTCGGCGCGTGTTCGCTCGACGCCGACGCCGTGGTGCCACTCGCCCAGCTGCCGAACACGGGCACGTTCACGGTCGTCTTCGCTTCTCCCCCGCGAGGCGCTTTCACGGTCAGCGTCACCGGGTACAGCCCGCTCTTGGCCCCGGCGGGCACGGTGATCCGCACGGTCGCCGGCGTCTCGGAAGTGGCCGGCGTCAACGGGATCCCGGCCGGGGTCGCCGTCACGGTCCAGCCCGCCGGGACCTGCGCGCCGAGTGCTGCCTGACCGGCCGCTGAAGTCACAGTGGACCGTCCTTCGACGACCACCGGGACGTCACCGCTGCCGCCCGCGGTGATGGCGGCGGGGGTGCCCGCGGTGAGCGCGAGCCGGGTGAACGGCGTGCGCGGCGGCGTCACGGTGAACGTGTAGTCGCCCGAACCGGCGGTCAGGGTGAGCGTCTCGTCGTCGGCCCGGCCGACCGTCAGGCCGGGGTCGGACTGGGCGGCGCGGCCGTCGGCGAAGATCGTCCGCCCGCTCTCGCGCACCGACGACTGCTTGCCACCCAGCAGCGGGAGCCGGATCGTCGCCTTCGCGCCGACCGGAACCGTGGCGTGGTAGGTCACCGTGCTGCCGTCACGCTGCCACGAACTCACCACGGTCCCCCGCACGGTCTGCTGCTGCGCCGTCACGTGGGTGAGGTTCCCGGCCACGGCCGGAGCGAGGGTGAACTCGCGCCAGCCGGGCGTGCCGGGCTGGATCCCGGCCAGTTGCTGCTGGAACCACTGGCCGATCGCGCCGCCGAGTCCGATGTGGTCCTTCGACGACGTGCCGTCCGGCGCCGAGGAGTTGTCCCACTTCTCCCAGATGGTTCCCGGGCCCTGGTTCACCATGTAGCCGAAGCTCGGGTAGTCGGTGCGCTGCGCGATGGCGAGCGCGACGTCGTTGCGCTGGTACTTGCCGAGCGCCTGGAACACCAGGGTGGTGCCGACGAACCCGGTCGTGACGTGGTTCTGGTGCGCGGCGATGTCGGCGACCAGCCGGTCCACTGTGGACTGCTCCCGGCCCGCCGGAACGAGGCCGAACACGAGCGGCAGGGCGTAGGACAGCTGCGTCCCGGTGCCGAAGACACCGGTGTCGGCGGAGTAGAACCGCTTGAGGAAGCCCGTCGCGATCTGCCCGGCCAGTGCGGTGTACTTCGCGGCGTCGGCCTGCTTGCCGAGGGCTCCGGCCATCTTCGCGAGGAGCTGCGCGTCGAGGTGGGAGAAGCCGGTCTGGAAGTACCCGTGCGGCGTGCTGACCGTCGAAAGCCAGTCGTCACCCCAGGACGTCGGCGGGTTGACGACGACGTGGTCGGCGTCGCTGATGGTGCCGAGGTAGCCGACCCACGCCTTGACGTCGTCGTAGTGCGTGGCGAGCAGCTGCGTGTTCCCGTACTGCGTGTAGGAGTCCCAGATGATCTGCGGGTACGCGGTGCCCCACGCGGGATCGGTGAGCCAGTCCGTGCGGCCGTTGACCGGCGCGACCGAGGGCAGGCTGCCGTCGGCGTTGCGGCTGGTCACCATGTCGCCCAGCCACTTCGTGTAGAACGCCTGCATGTCGAAGTTGGCCATCGCCTCCTGGTCGGAGTCGGCGGCGTCGCCGAGCCAGCCGTGGCGTTCCCGGGTCGGGCAGTCCATCTGGATCGACTCGAGGTTGTTCAGCTGCGTCTGCGTGACGGCGGCCTGGATCTGGTCGAGCCCCGGGTCCGAGGTGCCGAACCGGCCCGTCGAAGCGACATCGGTGTGGATCTCCTGCGCGGTCACGGTGACGACGGCGTCGTCGGGCACGCCGGTCAGCTCGGCGTAGCGGAAGCCCGCGTAGTTGAAGTGCGGCAGGTACGTCTCGGTGCCGGTGCCGCGGAACGTGTAGTGGTCGGTCTGCCGCGGCGGCTCGGAGCCGTCGAAGCTGATGTTCGCGGTCGAGACGCGGCCGTTCGCGTCCAGGATCTCGCCCTTCTTCAGCGACGCCGTCGTGCCGGCCGGCTGCGCGGCCCGCAGCGTCGCCTGGCCGGTGCGGTTCTGGCCGAAGTCGTAGACGCGCACCCCCGGTGCGGGCCGGGTTTCCTTGACCGGATCGTGGTTCGCGACGATCCGGGACGGCGGGGTGGTGTCGGGCAGCAGCTGCGTGACCCCGCTGTCGACCACCGCCGGCCGCGGGCCGTAGACACCGATCTCGGCCAGCCGGAAGGTGCAGCTCGTGCCGGTGCAGGCGAGCTTCGTCGCGGTCACCCGGACGTACCGGCCGGTGACGTCGGCGGGCAGGGTGACGGCCGCGGTGCCCGGGTTGGGCTGGTCGGCGTCCGTGCGGTCGGCGACGGTGGTCGCGGTGGCGAACGCCGGGTCGTCGCTGACCTGGACCCGGTAGCGCACCGGGAAGCCGGCGCCGACGAAGTCGCCCGCGGGGTCGTTGGTCGGGCGCGCCGGGAACAGCGCCACCGAGCCGATCTTCTGCGCCGAGCCGAGGTCGACCTGCACCCACTTCGCGGCGTCGGCGGTGGCTTCGATGGCGGAGTGGTAGCCCTCCGAGGAGTCGCTGGAGCCGTCGATCCCGTCGGCCGCCGCCGCCGGGGACCAGCCGCAGCAGCTGGTCGTGTCGAGGGCGGTGACCGGCTTGCCCTGCGCCAGGCTCTGGCGGTGGGACGCCGGGGCGATGGCGCGCGCGGCGGGCCAGGCGCTCGCGTCGAACCCGGTGGTGTCCCAGCCCGCGATCTCCTTGCGGGCGTCGTAGGTCTCGCCGTAGTAGAAGTCGTCACCGGTGACCGGACCCGCCTGGGTCTTCCAGTCGGGGCCGGTGCCGAAGCGCGCGGTCGAACCGTCGGTGTAGGTGACGTTCAGCTGCGCGACGAGGGCCGGGCGGCCGCTGTACTGGCCCTTCCCGGCCATGAACGCGAGCGCGTTGCGACCGGGCTTGACCAGGTTCGTGACGTCGAGGTCGCGGTAGAGCACGCGGGCGGCGTAGTCGGTCACCGCGGCGTCGAGCGCCCGGTCGGGCTGGACGCGGGCGCCGTTGAGGTGCGGCTCGGCGACCCCCTGCGCGCCGACGTACAACCGGGCGCGGGCGACGGGCTTGGTGACGTCGAAGGTGCCGCGGACGAGCGCGCCGTCGTCGGCCTGCAGCCACCACGCGGTCCAGTCGGCCGGCCGGAGCAGGCCCGTGTCGAACTTCGCCGGCGCCGACCACGACGACGGCCGGGCCTCGCCGTTCCAGGTGCGCACCGCCCACTGGTAGGTGCGGTCGCTGTCCAGCGCGGGCCCGGTATAGGCGACGTCGACCGAATTGCCCGACACGACCCGCCCGGAGTCCCAGTGGGACCGGGGGCCGTCGACGCGGATTTCGTACGCCGTCTGGGTTTCCGCGCGTCCGGTGTCGTTCACCGTCCACGCGAACGTCGGCTGTGGACCGGCGGCCAGGACGTTCGACGTCTGGCCGTCGGCCCGCAGCGACGTCGGCGGCAGCGGGCCGCCGTGCGCGGGCTCCGCACCCGCGGTCGTGGCGGGCGCGACCGTCGCGGCGAGCGCGAGGGCGACGACGACGACCCGTCTCTTCGTTGAGGTTCCCAGCCGGCGCATGAACGTCTCCTGACGCCATAAAAACGTTTCAATCAGCCGAGGGACTGTCTACAACCATCCCGGCGGAGAAACAAGAAACGGCGTCGTTCCTGTCCGGATCACGGCGAAGAAGACACTCGATCAGCTCAGCGCGCCTTGTTCGCGCAGCCGATGCAGATCCGCGTCGCCGGCAGGGCGGCGAGCCGCTCATGGCCGATCGGCCCGCCGCAGCGTTCGCAGGTTTCGTAGGTGCCCGCGCGCACCCGCTCGACGGCGCGGTCGAGGTCCGCCAGGTCGTCCTGGGCCTGCCGCAGGAGCGCCTGGACCTGGGCCCGCTCGAACGCGATCGTGACGCCTTCGGGATCGTGCTCGTCGTCGTTGCTGGTGAACTCCGACGCCTCGACGATCCCGTCGCGCTGCCGCGCGAGGGACGCCGCCAGCCGCGCGGTCTCCTCCCGGGCCCGTGCGATCAGCGCCAGCGCGGCGGCCTCGTCCATGCACCCAGCCAACCACGGACGCGGCCGGTCCGTCAGCCGAACGCGGCCTGGGCCAGCGGCTCCCACTCGCGCCAGGTCGCCAGCCGCTCGCGGTACTCGGCCTCGACCGCGGCGAACGACTTGCCGAAGAACACCCGGTGCGGCGGCTTGCCGGTGTCGGCCAGCTCCAGCAGCGGCCCGCGGGTCGCCCGGGGATCACCCAGGTCCCACTCGATCCGGCCCGCTTCGCGGACGTCGTCGTAGTCCGGGTTCGGGGCGCTGGTCCGGTTGCTGCCGGTGCCGAAGTCCGTGCGGTACGGGCCGGGCTCGAGGCAGACGACGTCGATCCCGAACGCCGCGACCTCCTGCCGCAGGGACTCCGAAAGCCCTTCGACCGCCCACTTCGACGCGTGGTAGGCGCCGATGCCGGGGAACGCGCGGACGCCGCCCTCGCTGGTGACCTGGATGATCCGGCCGTGCCCCTGCCGGCGCATGACCGGCAGGGCGGCCTGGGTCAGCCAGAGCGTGCCGAAGAAGTTCGTGTCGAGCTCCGCGCGGACCTCCTCTTCGGTGAGTTCCTCGACCATGCCGAAGTGCCCGTAGCCGGCGTTGTTGACGAGGATGTCCAGGCTCCCGAACTTCGCCACCGTCGCTTCCACGGCTTCGGCCGCGGCGGCGCGGTCGGTGACGTCCAGCCGCAGCGGCAGCACGGCGTCGCCGTAACGCTCGACCAGGGGGCGCAGGCTTTCGACGGCACGCGCGGTGGCCGCGACCCGATCGCCCCGCTCGAGCGCCGCTTCGGCCCACTCGCGGCCGAAGCCCTTCGACGTTCCCGTGATCAGCCAGGTTTTCTTCTCGTTTCGCTGCATCATGACGCAACAGTAGCACGGACTGCATTTATAGTGCGAATGGTAGTGTCCCGGTCATGATCGCCGGAGACAGCCGCCGTGAGCGCAAGAAGGCCCTGACCCGGGCCGCCATCCAGGAAGCGGCCTTGGAGCTGTTCGTGAGCCAGGGCTACCGGGAGACGACGATCGCGCAGATCGCGGCGAGCGCGGACGTGGCGACCCGCACGGTCACACTCCACTTCCCGGCCAAGGAAGACCTGCTCTTCGCCGACGACCCGTTCGCCCCGGAGTCGCTGGACCGGTACCTGCGCGAGCGGAAGTCGGACACCTTCGCCGCTCTCCGGGACTGGATGCACACGACCATGCGCGAGCTCGACGCAAGCGACCTGGAGCAGGAGGACCCCGCCCAGCTGTGGCGGCGGCGAGCCCTGCGCGCCCAGCTCCTGATGGAGGACGACGACCTGCGCGGCCACGCCCGAGCCGGCTACCGCGACCTGGAACTCCTGGTGGCGACGGGAATCGGCGAGGACATCGGGCTGCCGGCGGACGCGCTGGTCCCCCGGCTCGCGGCGGTCACGGTGGTCGCGGGCCTGCGCGAGATCTACGTGACGCGGGAGGGCCAGGCGAAGGCCCAGTCGGCGGCCAGCGAGCTGTCGGGATTGGTCGACGAGGTGCTCGCCTTTGCCGAGGCCGGGGTCCGCAACGCCGGCAAGTGAGCCCGTACAGGGTCACCGCCTGCCGATGTCGCGCGCGGTGTTCGTCGGCAGCGGCTCGGTGGTGCGCCCCGAGGCGGCCTGGGGTGCGTTCCGGCCACCGGCCCGCGAACCGGGATCGGTGCGGCTGCGGGGTTCCGGGGTGCCGGACCGCACTGCGATGCACCCAATGTGGCGCTGGGTGCGTCTGACGCACCCAACGCCACATTGGGCGCGTTCCTGCTACCACCGGACAACATGTGGAGCTAAGCGTCTTCTCGGCGGGCCAGGCCGTTGCGGTAGAGGTCGACCGTCGCGACGTTCCAGCGGTCCAGCTGTGCGGGCGTGGAGAACGGCTCCGGAAGCTGCCGGCTGATCGCCGGCTCGAACAGGACGCTCGCGAGGGTGAACACCGCCGCGTGGATCGCCGCCCAGTCCCGGTCCGCGTCCGGGCGCAGGGCCCCGGCGCGGTCGAGTGGCGCGAGCCAGCTGGTGCGCGTGATCTCGACCAGGGCGTCGAACCCCCGGGCCGCCGCGGGGTCGCCGTCGATCATCGCTCGGGCGAGGTAGCGCAGCGCCACCGCGTTGTCGCGGACCCACGCGGTCGTGGCGTCGCCGAGCCCCGGCCACGCCCCGGCACTCTCGCTCCGCTCGGCCAGCTCCCGGGAGAACTCGGCCATGACGTCGAGGAGGTACTCGTCGACCGCCTCGCGCAGCCGGACCTTGGTCCCGAAGTGGTGCTGCACCAGCCCCGGGGACACCCCCGCGGCCGCGGCCACGTCGCGGATCGACGTCGAGGCGACACCGCGAGCCGCGAAGCCCGCCAGGGCGGCGTTGCGAATGCGGGCGTAGGTGCTCAGATCGGACTGCCGAGCCGGGATCCGCGCGTCGAACTGGGCCATGCTCGTACGGTAAACCATACATCCGTATCGGCCGTGCTCATCGGTCCGTCGCGGCGGCCGGGTCCGCCACCGGGATGAGGACCGGGCTGAGCAGGTACTGCGCGCGGCTGGGCGCCGGTTCGTTGGCCAGCAGCGGGTAGATCACCCGCCGCAGCTCGCCGATCAGCTCCTCCAGCTCGTCGCGGCTGAGCCACACGGCGTGCTGCCGGTAGCTGACGAGATCCGCCACCGGATCCGCGTTCTCGCGGTCGAGGTACGCGCCGAACTCGGCGATGAGGACGGCCATCGACGTGGCGAACACCCGCCGGTGGTCCTCCGGCGACAGAGCCGCGACCTCCTCGACGTCGACGGTCGCCCGGCCCTGGTGCAGCCGGTAGCGGCGTTCCACCGCGCCGCGCACCCGGCGTTCGCCGGCGACCTCCAGCACGCCGTGCGCCGCGAGCAGTTCGACGTGCCGGTAGACCATGGCCTTCGACGCGTCCGGGATCCGGGCGCACAGCTGCGCGGTGGTGAGTTCCCGCCCGCGCACCGCGTGCACGATCCGCAGCCGCACCGGATGGGCCAGCAGTTCCAAGGTGTCCACTCCTGAACGTTCTCATGTCGTGCTACCGTTCGCAAAACATGAGAACGTTGGGGGCACCATGACACCGCTGGAATGGCTGGTGGCCGCGTCGGCGCGCGCGCCGCTGCCGGACGACGAGATCCGCGCACGCATCGCACCGTCCCTTGTGGACGGCAGTGGTGGTCCGGCCGGGATCAACGCGGCGCTGGCCGCGGTCGGACCGCTCACGATCCGCGCGGAACGCACCGACGGGAACCGGGTGCCGGTCCGCGGCCCGGCCGGCGACTTCCGCCTGACTGTGCAGGTGGACGCCGCGGGCCTGGTCAGCGACCTGCAGCTGACTCCCGACGAACCCCAGCCGGCCTCCTGGGACGAGATCGACACGCGGCTGGCGGCCCTGGGCAAGCGCGTGTCCTTCGCCGCGGCGGAAGTCGACGGCGGGTGCCGGATCGTGCACGGCCTCGCCGCCGACACACAACGGCCCATCGGCTCGGCGTTCAAGCTGTACGTCCTGGGCGCGCTCGCCCAAGCCGTCGCCGAGGGACGCGCGTCCTGGGACGAACCCCTGGCGATCCGCGACGAGTGGAAGAGCCTGCCGTCCGGCACCATGCAGAACCACCCGGCGGGCACGGCGTTCCCGCTGTCCGAGTTCGCCGGGCTGATGATCGCGATCAGCGACAACACCGCCACCGACCACCTCATCCACCGGCTCGGCCGGGAAGCCGTGGAGCGTCAGCTGTCCTTGTTCGGCCACGACCGGCCCGAGGCGAACATCCCGTTCCGCACCACGAAGGAGTTCTTCCGGATCAAGGCCCCCACCGGACAGAGCTGGCCTGCGCCCCTCGACATCGACGAGATCGAGTGGTTCGCGTCCCCGTCGGACATCTGCCGCGCCTACGCCGGGCTGCTCCGGCTCGACCAGCCCGAGATCGGGAACGCCCTGTCGCGCAACGACGACGGGCTCGATCTGGACGCCGCCGCGTTCCCGTCCGTCTGGTACAAGGGTGGCAGCGAGCCCGGTGTGGTGACGCTGCACTACCTCGCGCGGACCGCCGGCGGACGCGCGAGCGCCGTCAGCCTGATGGTCTCCGCCCCGGAGTCCACACTGGACACGCTCCCCTTGACGGCCGAAGCGCAGTCGGTCATCCGCGGGGCGTTCCACCTGCTGGCGTGAGCGGCCAGGGGCCGGCGCCGGTCATCAGGCCGATCATGCCCGCGACCAGCCGCATCTGGTCCACCGTCCGGATGTCGGCCTCGACGAGCCTCGGCGAGCACACCAGGATCGCCAGGGCCTGCGCTCGTGAGAGGGCGACGTTGAGCCGGTTGCGGGAGAGCAGGAAGTCCAGCCCGCGCGGCAGGTCGACCGCCGACGACGACGTCATCGTCGTGATCACCACGGGCGCTTCCTGGCCCTGGAACCGGTCGACCGTACCGACCCGGACACCGGGGAACCCGGCCTCCTCCAGGGCCCGCGTCACCGTGCGCGCCTGCAGGTTGTACGGCGCCACCACGACGATGTCGGCGTCGCTCAGCGGCCGGGACGTCCCGTGGTCCGTCCACAAGCGACCGTGCAGGCCGGCGACGATCGCCGTGACGGCCGCGGCCTCCTCGACCGAGCGGGTGGTGTTGCCGTGGTGGTCGACCTCGGCCAGGTACAGGCCCGCGTCGACCCCCTCGATGGCGCGTTCCGCCGCCGAGGGGTGCGCGTGCAAGCGGCCGGCGTAGGACAGGTTCGACACCGGCTCGCACACGGCCGGGTGCATCCGCCGGGTCTCGTCGAGGAAGTAGCCCAGCGACGGCGGCATGATGTCGGCCTCGCCGATCAGGTGCCCCAGCGCCGACGCCTCCGCGCCCGCCGGGTGCGTGCCCTGCACCACCTGCGGCAGCTGCTGCGGATCGCCCAGCAGCAGGACGTTCTTGGCGCACATCGACACCGCGAGCGCGTCGGCGAGGGCGAACTGGCCGGCCTCGTCGATGATCAGCAGGTCGAAGGGCTCCTCGCGGATCGCGGCGTTGGCGAACGTCCACGCCGTCCCGCCGACCAGGTGCCCGTGGTCGTGTTCCAGGCGCCAGTTCACCAGCGCGGGGTTGCTCTTCGGCTGCTCCCACGGCGCTTCCGGGTCCGGCGTCTTCTTGGCCCGCTTGGCACACGGCAGTTCCGGCGCGCTCTTCATCGCCGCGCCGAGCACGTTTTCCACGGCCTTGTGGCTGTTCGAGGTGACCGCGACGGTCCGCCCGGCGCGCACGAGGTGGGCGATCAGCTTCCCGGCGAGGTAGGTCTTGCCCGCGCCCGGCGGGCCCTGCACGGCGAGCGCCGACCCGTCGAGCTCGTCGACGGCCTCGATCACCGCGGCGACCAGGTCGTCCCCCGGCTCCGGCAGCGTGGCGCCACCGAGCAGCCGCGGCGGCATCCGGCGGAGCAGGTCGACGCCGGGGTGCCGCGGCAGCACCGGGAGCGCGTCGACGACCAGGCGGGCGAGGTCGGCGACGGCCTCGTCCTTGGGTGACGGCCGCACCGGGCTGCCGGGCAGCACGGCGGCCGGGCGGTCGCCGGTGGTGGCGTCCGGCGCGCAGCTCTCCTCCAGGGTCAGCTCCACGGCCGACGCGGCGACGACCTTGGCGTCACGGGCGGTGTCGCCGTAGCGCAGCCGCACCTCGTCACCGGGGGCGAACGGGTGCGGCCGGTCCGGGTCGCACGTGAGCTGCAGCGTCCGCTTCGCCTTGCGGACGCGCCCGGCGGGCGGCACCCACTCCCCCGCCTCCAGCGAAACGGGCACCGCGCAGGCGGTGTCGACCTCGAGGTCGCCGAGCGGGGCGGCCAGCTGGCGGAAGTACTCCCACCACGCGGGGTTGGTCTCGCGGCGGTGGTAGCCGACCGACGCCGCCAGCAGAGCGCGGGCCCGCTCGTCGGGGGTGAAGTCGCCCGGGTCGTCCGGCAGCCCGTCGAGCAGCGGGTCGACCAGGGCGGCCAGCTGCGCGGCACGTTCGGCGCGCCGCTCGGCGGCGACGTCCTCCTCGGCCTGGCGGAGCAGCGCGTCCTCGGCGGACTCCTCGACCGGCTCCGGGAGGTCGATCCCGGCCTCGGTGCGGACCTGGTGCAGGAACTCGAACAGCCGCAGCGTCGAGACGCAGTCGTACTCGGTCGTGTCGGCGATCCCGCGCAGCACCTCCTCGGCGCGTTCCGGCTCGCCGGACAGCGTCAGGTACTCCTCGTACGCCTCGACGTCCGACACGGCGGTCTTCCCGCCCTCGCGCGCGCCGGGCATGTAGAGCGCTTCGAGGTAACGGATCGAGTACGACCGCTGCGACACGCGCAACGCCTTGCGCACCACCGCGTGCAGGTCGACGACCGCCCCGCCGCGCAGCAGCTGGTCGACGGCCTCCTCGCGGGTGCCGTGCACCGCCGCGAGGCGTTTGATCGCGGTGACCTCGTACGGCGCGTAGTGGTAGACGTGCGAACCGGGGTGCTCGGCGACGCGGGCCGCGGCGAAGTCGACGAACTCCTCGAAGGCCCGCTTCTCCTGGGCGCGGCTGTGCGCCCAGAACGGCGTGAACTCCTGGCCGCCGTCCGTGGTGACCGCGCCGAAGAGGTACTCCAGCCCCTCGCCCGACAGCGCGTGCGGATCGCCGGCCAGGTCGAGGAAGACGTCGCCGGGCGCGGGCGCCGGCAGGTCGGCCAGCGCGCCGGGGTCGACGATCTCGTAGGAGATGTCGCCGGTGGTGTCCTGCCGGACCTGGAGCGCGGCCTGGGCCCGCAGGGCCGCGAACGCCGTGACGGACAGGTCCCGCGGCCGGTCGGCCGGCCCGGCCGCGGCGAGCGCGTCGATCGAGCCCAGCCCGGCGGCGGTGAGCTTGCGGCGCTGGTCGCCGCGCATCCCGGCGACGAGCGAGAGGTCGCGGTCGGCCTCCCTGGCCGTCGTGCAGTGCTGGGCGAACCCGCAGCCGGCGCAGGCCGGGCGTTCGTCCGCCCAGAGCTGCACGGGCAGGGCCGGCGGCCGGCCGCGCAGGCGGGCCCGCAGCCGGTCGACCAGCGGCCGGAAGTCCGCGACCCGCAACGTCCGGGTGCCGCCGTCGGCCAGCCGCAGGTGCAGGTGCGGGCCGGTGGGCCACCCGGCCCGGCGCAGGGCGTCGGCGTACGCGGTCAGCTGCACCACGGCCGCGGGCTTCGCGAGCCGGGCCGGTTTCGCGTCGTACACCTCGTAGCGGCCCTCGTCGTCCCGCACCAGGAAGTCCGCGCACCCCGAGAACTCGCCGTCGTCGAGGACGGCCCGGTGGATGACCGGGGCACCCGATCGCAACGCCGCTTCCGTCGCCTTCGCGGCGGCCGGGTCCCGGACGTCGATCTCGACGACCGGGCGGCCCTCGCCGCGGAACCGGGCGAGCATCGCCGCGGCGGCACCGCGAGCGAGCCGGTCCGGCTGCTCGGGTCCGGCGCCGGGCCGTGGCGCTCCCGGCAGGTCCGCGGCCAGCGCCTGGTTCAGGACGCTGCGGTGCTCGCACTCGAGCAGGTCGGCGAGATCGGCTGGGGTGTACATCGCTGGGCAGTCTGACACGCGCCGTTCGCCCGGTTGGAGCACACCGCCGCGACACGCCCACCAGGTCTGCCCGGGAGTGCGCCTTCTGTACCCGCCTGACCGTATACAGCGGTTCGGATCGCCGGTTAGCCTCCGCGCGTGAGGATCATGGGTGCGCTGCTCACCGTGCTGCTGACCGCCGGTCTCGTCGTCCCGGTTTCGCTGCTGGCGCCGGATCCGGCCCGGGCGGACCCGGCGCCGTGGGCCGGTCCGCTCAGCACCCGCGGGCGCTACATCGTCGACGCGGCCGGCAACCGCTTCAAGCTGAAGGCCGCGAACTGGCACGGCGCGAGCGGCACGTGGACCGGATCGGGTGATATCACCGATCCGGCGAACCACCACGCGGGTGAGATCGCCTACCAGACCCCGCTGGGACTGGACCGCGCGTCGATCGACACCGTCATCGACGGGCTGGCGCAGCTGGGCCTGAACAGCGTCCGGTTGCAGTTCTCGAACGCGATGATCCACGATTCCACGCCGGTGCCGGATCTGCCGGCCAACCCGGATCTGCACGGGATGACACCGCTGCAGGTCTACGACCGGGTCGTCGAGCGGCTGACCGCGCGCGGGTTCGCCGTGATCCTCAACAACCACACCACGACGTCGCGCTGGTGCTGCGGCCTCGACGGCAACGAGCGCTGGAACACCGCGCAGACCGAGCAGCAGTGGCAGGACGACTGGCTCTTCATGGCCCGCCGGTACGCCGCGAACAAGCGGGTCGTCGGCGCCGACCTGTACAACGAGGTCCGCCGGAACACCTTCGACGACCCGAACTGGGGCTGGGGCAACGACAAGGACTGGCAGCGGGCAAGCCAGCAGGTGGCCGACCGCATCCTGACCGAGGCGAACCGGGACCTGCTGATCATCGTCGAGGGCATCAACTGGACCGGCCTGCCGATCGACGGCTTCGCGCACGGCCGGCCCACGCTGGAGCCCGCCCGCACGCTGTCGCACACGCTCGTGGACTCGGGGAAGCTGGTCTACGCCGCGCACTTCTACGGCTACACCGGCCCGAACCACTCCGGCGCGACCGGCGTCGGCGAGACCCACGACCCGCGTTACCGCGACCTCTCGCCGCAGGACCTGCGCGACACCCTGTACCGGCAGGCGTTCTTCGTCGAGCAGGACACCGGCAAGCACTACACCGCGCCGCTGTGGATCAGCGAGTTCGGTGAGGGCCGCACCACGACCGACCCGGCGTCCCGCGCGTGGTTCGAGAACTTCGTGAACTACCTCGCCGAGACCGACACCGACTTCGCCTACTGGCCCGCGGTCGGCTTCCAGACCAACGGTGTGGGTGACGGCTGGTCCCTGCTGGCGTACGACAGCGCGGGCCGCCGCATCGACGTCCTCGACGGCACGGACTGGCGCGGTCCCGCGTGGCAGCGGCTGATGGCCGCGCCGTCCCGGACCGGGCCGATCCCGGCGGCCGAGCACTGGTCGATGCTCAACCTCGACTACGGCGACTTCCAGGAGTCCCGCGCGGTCCGCGCGCAGCCGGACTGGGACCCGGGCGCGCGCAAGGGCGCCTGTCCCGACGGCCAGCGCCTCACCGGGCTCGCGCACACCGGCGGCCGCGGCCTGTGCACCGGCACGCTCCCGGCTCCCGCCGGGTACACCGTGGTCCGCGACGAGTCCTATGTGGACACGGACTGGGCGTCGGGGTACACGAAGGCGCAGTGCCCACCCGATTCCGCCGTGGTCGGCTACAGCGTGCGCGGCGCCGCGGTGTCCGCCGTGCTGTGCGGCAAGTCCGCGACCCCGCTCGGCCGCACCGGCCGCACGGTCTGGTTCGACCGGGGTGACAACCGGCCGTCCGGCGACCTCGGTGGTGACTTCGCGTCGGGCAACTACAAGGGCCAGTGCGCGCCGGGCGAGTACGTCGCCGGTGTCGCCTACACCGGCCGCATCGGCTCCAGCCGGACCCCGGACGCGCTGCTCTGCCGCCTGGCCTAGCGGATGCGGAACTTCCGCATCATCTTGAGCCCGGAAAGCATGCCCTCGACGTACTTTTCGTAGCTCTGGCCGGGCCGCGGGCCCATGACCTGCTTCTTGAGCAGGGCCATGTTCTGCACGTCGGTGTACTTGAGCAGCCCCTGGTCACCGTGGCGGGCGCCGACCCCGGAGCTCTTGACCCCGCCCGAGGGCGTGCCCTTCGCCGCGTACGCGGTCGCGAGGATGTCGTTGATGTTGACGTTGCCGGATTCGAGGCGGGCGGCCACGGCGCGCGCGGCGTCGAGATCGCGGCCCCAGACCGAGGCGTTGAGGCCGTAGTCGGTGTCGTTGGCCAGCGCCACCGCCTCGTCGACGGTGCCGTACTTGTGCAGCGCGACAACGGGTCCGAAGGTTTCGGTGACGCCGCAGAGCATGTCCTTCGTGACGCCTTCGAGGATCGTCGGCTCGAAGAACGCCGGGCCGAGGTCGGGTCGCGGCTTGCCGCCGCAGAGCACGGTGGCGCCTTTCGCGACGGCGTCGTCGACGTGGGCCTTCACGCGGTGCATGTGGTCGACGGAGACGAGCGAACCCATGTCGGGGCCGAAGTCGTAGGCGGCGCGGACGTCGAGGGCCGTCGCTTTGGCCACGAACGCCTTGGCGAACTCGTCGTAGCGGGACTCGGGCAGGTAGATCCGCTCGATGTGCATGCAGATCTGGCCGGTGTTGCCGAACGCGCCGAAGACCGCGCCCTGCGCGGCTTCCGCGAGGTCGGCGTCCTCGAGCACGATCATCGGGTTCTTGCCGCCGAGTTCGAGGCAGCAGCCGATGAGGTTGCGGCCGGCCCGTTCGCCGATCACCCGGCCGGTGGCCGTGGAGCCGGTGAACATCACGTAGTCGGCGTGGTCGATGAGCGTGGGGCCGACGTCCGGGCCCTCACCGCACACCACCTGGAACAGACCCTTCGGCAGCCCTGCCTCCTCCAGCAGCTCGATGCCGTAGAGCGGCGAGAGCGCCGTCTTGTTGTCGGGCTTCAGCACGACCGCGTTGCCGGCCATCAGCGCCGGGATCGCGTCGGAGATGCCGGTGGCGAACGGGAAGTTCCACGGCGCGATGATGCCGACGACGCCCTTGGGCTGCCGGATCTCGGTCGAGGTCGTCAGCAGCGGCACCGGCCCGCCGCGCCGGGTGGGCGCCAGCAGCTTCGCGGCCCGCCGCAGGTAGTGGCTCATCACCATCGCCGGGTCGCAGGTCTCCTCGATGGCCATCCGCCGGTTCTTGCCGCTCTCGGCCTGGATGAGGTCGGCGACGGACCGCGCGCGGTCGACGAAGAGCGTGTGCGCGCGCTTGAACACGGCCAGCCGCTGCTTGAGCGGGGTGGCGGCCCACTGCCGCTGCGCCTCGCGGGCGACGGCGAACGCCTGCTCGATGTCGGCCGGCGTGGACTGCGGCAGCTCGGCGAGGGTGTCTCCGGTGTAGACCTCGGTGAGCTTCCAGGTCGCGCCGGACGAGCCCGGCACCCGGGCGACGAGCCGCCGCAGGAACGCGTCGGTGACCGACGCCGGGCGGGTGAGCTCGAGCGGGGTGAGGGTCATGGTCCGCTCCCGGTCAGTGGCCTGAAAGGACGAGTCGCGCGCCCATCTCGCCGATCATGATGGCGGGCGCGTTGGTGTTGCCGCCGGTGATCGACGGCATGATCGAGGCGTCGCAGACCCGCAGGCCGTCGACGCCGCGGACCTTGAGGTCGGGGCGCACGACCGCGAGCTCGTCGACGCCCATCCGGCAGGTGCCGACCCCGTGGTAGACCGACGTCGCGCGGTTGAGGATCGCGTCGCGCAGCGCCTGGCCCTTCAGGTCCTTGCCCGGGTGGATCTCCTCCTTGACCGCGCCGTTGAACGCGCCCGAGGCGAAGATCTCGCGGGCCATCTCCGAACCCTCGCCGAGCACCTCGAGGTCGGCAGGGTCGGCCAGGTACTGGAAGTCGATGAGCGGAGCGGCCTTCGGGTCCCCCGAGGCGAGCCGCAGCGTGCCGCGGCTCTTCGGGTAGATCAACGTCGTGAGCACGGTGAGCGCGGTGCGCGTGTCGACGTCGTGCCGGATCGGCGCGTCCTGGTTGGGCGAGACGTACGCCCACGGCAGGAGGTGCAGCTGGAGGTCGGGGATCTTGCCGGCCTGGGACGTCTTGAGGAACGCGACCGCCTCGAAGACCGAGTTCGCCAGGAAGGTGGTGCCGGGCCGGAGCAGCTCCTTGACGAGCCCGCGCGCGAAGTACGACGGCCGGCCGGTGTTCTTGCTTGACGTCACGTGGAAGGTCAGCGCGTGGAACATGTGGTCGTGCAGGTTGTCGCCGACCGGCAGGTCCGCGACCACGTCGATGCCGTGCTCCCGCAGGTGCTCGGCGTGGCCCACCCCGGAGAGCATGAGCAGCTGCGCGGACCCGACGAACCCGGCGGAGAGGATGACCTCCTTGCCGGCGCGGACGGTGCGCTGCGTGCCGTCGGCGTCGACGACCTCGACGCCGGCCGCGCGGCCGTTCTCGATGACGACCTTCTTGGCCAGAACCCCGGTCTGCAGCTGGAGCGTCGGGGGCGCGAGGTGGTGGAGGTAGCCGCGCGAGGCGCTGTAGCGGAGGCCGTCGGCGGCGTTCTGCTGCATCCGGCTGACCCCCTCCTGCGACTCGGCGTTGTAGTCGTCGAGGATCTTGCAGCCGATGGTGTCGGCGGTGGCCTGGAGGAACTGCAGGGCGCCTTCCTGCGGGATCTTGTTGCGGGTGACCCGGATCGGCCCGCCCGCGCCCCGGAACGCGTTCTCGCCGTCCTCGAAGTCCTCCATCCGCTTGTACGCGGCGTTCACGCTGTCGGCGTCCCAGCCGGTGTTGCCCTCGGCGGCCCAGGAGTCGAAGTTGGCGCGGTTGCCGCGGACGTAGACCATGCCGTTGATCGAGCTGGAGCCGCCGACGACCTTGCCGCGCGGCACCGGCATCCGGCGATCGAGAACGTGTTTCTGCGGCACCGAGTACAGGCCCCAGTCGAACGGTTTCTTGAGCTGGGGCACCGCGTGCATGGGCCCGACGAGCCCCGGCTTCTTGATCATGAGCTTCTCGTCGGTCTTGCCCGCTTCGAGCACGATCACGCTGGCGCCCGATTCCGCCAGCCGGCCCGCGATCGCGGCCCCCGAACTGCCCGACCCGACGACCACGTAGTCGGCTTCGTCGCCGCGCGGCGCTCTGTTCGCCATGTCCGCTCCTCGGTCCGGCCCGCCACCCAGAAACTGTAACCTGTTCTAGTTCTCGGGCAACCGTATAGCGTTCCCTCCCCGACCGCAACGACCTCGCCCACTTCAGCGGGCAGCCGCTCGCACGAGGCCGCACACGGTCCCGGGCGCCGCCGATCGGCGCGAGCGGCGTGAACGACTCCCCTGACCCCCGGCAAGCCGGGCCGACACCCCGGCACGCCAGCGGAACCGGCCAACACGCCTCCCAGCGCGGCAGGATGCCGCGGCCGCGGCGTGTCGGCCGTTGCGGACGGCGTGTCGGCCGTTGCGTGGAACCCGGGCCGGTCAGCCGGGAGCCGGGCCGGTGAGGACCTCGCGGATCACCGGCGCCGCCCAGCCGGCGAGCCGTTCGGGTGACATCGAGGCGATGCCCGGCGTCGCCAGCACGTAGCGCGTCGTGGCGAGACCCAGGAGGAACGAGCCCAGCAGGGCCGCGCGCTCGTGCGCGTGGTCCGGGGTGGCCTTGGCGAACGCCGGCGCGACCTGGGCGGCGAACAGCTCGCGCAGCTTGTCCGCGGCCTCGGGACTCGTCATGGCCACGCGCAGCAGCGCGAGGAACGTGCTGTCGTGGTCCCAGACCGCCAGGAACCGCGGCAGGATCTCGGCGCCGAGGTCCTCCGGCGCGACGCCGTCGAGGTCGGGCAGGTCCAGCGAGAAGTCGGCGGCGGCGGTGAACAGGCCCTGCTTGCTGCCGAAGTAGCGGATCACCATGGCCGGGTCGACGCCGACGTCCGCCGCGACCGTGCGCAGCGTGGTGCGCTCGTACCCGTCCGCCGCGAACCGGTCCCGCGCCGCGGACAGGATCCCGGCCCGCGTGGCGTCGGCGTTGCGGCTTCGTCCTGGTGCCATGACCCGAGCATAAGTCACCCGCCGTTGACTTGTCTGCCCGGACGGTCTTACCCTCGATAAGTCAACGCTCGGTGACTTGAGGAGAGGGATCACCATGGACCAGGAACGTCCCGTGCTCGTCGTCGGCGCCGGCCCGACCGGGCTGACGGCGGCGATGGAACTCGCGCGCCTCGGCGTGCGCGTCCGGATCGTCGACCAGGCACCGGCGCCGTCGACGACCTCGAAGGCGCTGGCCATCCAGGCGCGGACCCTCGAACTGCTGCGCCCTCGCGGCGTCGGCGACGAGATGCTCCGCCGGGGGCAGCGCGCGTCGGGCACCGCGATCTACGGGCGCGGCCGGAAGCTGGCCACCGTCGAGCTGGACCGCGTCCCCGGCCGGTTCAACCACATCCTGCTGCTCCCCCAGTCCGAGACCGAAGAACTGCTGGCGCGGCAGGTCCAGGCGTACGGCGTGGACGTCGAACGCGGCGTCGAGCTGCTCTCCTTCGACCACGACGCCCACGGCGTCCGCGCGGTGCTGAAGGACCGCGACGGCGGCCACGAGACGGTGCACGCCGCGTACCTGATCGGCGCCGACGGCGCGCACAGCGGCGTCCGGCACGGCCTCGGCCTGCCGTTCAAGGGTCGCGCGCTGGCGCAGCGGTACCTGCTGGCCGACCTGCACATCGACGGCGACGTCCCGGCGGACGAGCTCTCGATCTTCCTCGCCCGCGACGGGTTCGTGGCCGTCTTCCCGATGGCCGGGGGCCGGTTCCGGTTCATCGCCACCGATCCCGGTCCCGGCGCCGACGACGACGTCCCGGACCTGGCCGCGCTGCAGGACATCTGGGACCACGTCACTCCCCTGCCCGCGCGCCTGCGCGACCCGCTTTGGCGGTCCCGGTTCCGGATCAACAGCCGGCACGTCCCGGCGCTGCGGGCGGGCCGGGTGTTCCTCGGCGGCGACGCCGCGCACGTCCACAGCCCCGCGGGCGGGCAGGGGATGAACACCGGCATCCAGGACATGATCAACCTGGCGTGGAAGCTCGCCATGGTGCAGCGGGGCCTGGCCACGCCGGCGCTGCTCGACACCTACCAGGCCGACCGGGTCCCGGTGATCACCAAGCTGGTTCGCGCGACCGAGACCGCCACGAAGGTGTGGAACTCCACCAACCCCGTGGTGCACCGGCTGGTCACGACGATGGCCCCGCTCGCACTCGGCCGGGATTTCGTGCAGGACAAGGCGACCGCCGTCCTCGGGGAGACCACGGCGAACTACCGCAAGAGCCCGATCGCCGCCCGGGCCGGACGGCTGGGCACGCTGCGCGCCGGCGACCGGGTGCCGGATGTCGACGTCGTCATCGACGGCGAAACCCGGCGGCTCCACGACCTGCTCGACCTGACCAAGCTGACCGTGCTCAGCACCCGGTCGGGCGTCGACGTTCTCCTTCCCTGGCACCGGGTTTTCACCCGGCACCACGGCCGGATCGCCACGGCGCAACCCGGGCTGCTCGGCGGTGACACGCGGATCGCGGCGGACCTCGCCGCGAAGCCCGGCGTCCTGGTGATCCGGCCGGACGGTTACCTCGCCGCCGCCGGTACCGATCCGGCGTCCCTCGTTTCCTGGTTCGGCCAGTGGTTCCCGGTGAACGGAGAAGGCCGATGACCGTGCTGCCCGAGCCGGACGCCGACGAGACCGGCCCCTACACCCACCTCGGCTTCGCCACCGCCAAACCGGGGTGCGCGGACCAGGTCGAAGCGCTGATCCTCGCACTGGTCGAGCCCCTGCGCGCGGAGGAGGGCGCGCTCGAATTCCACGTCCACCGGGACCGGGCCGACCAGGACACCTTCGTGATCTACGAGATGTTCCGGTCGAAGGCCGACCTGGAGAAGCACCTCACGCAGCCGCACACCCAGCAGTTCGTCGGGGCGATCCGGCCGTACGTCACCGGCCCGCTGCGGCAGCAGTTCCTCCGGATGTCCAGTCCGCTGCCTACAGCAGGCGCCGCTGGACGACGTCGGCGATGACCGTGGCCACCAGCCGGTCGACCTCCTCGGCGGGCGGCGGGCCGCCACGCCGGCCCGCGAACAGCAGGTGCCCGGCCCCGATCAGCGAAAGGGCGACGTTGTCGACGTCGGCGTCGGCGGCGATCCGGCCGAGCGCGCGTTCCTCCGCGAGGTAGGCGGCGAACATCTCCCGGGCCTCGGCGAGCACCGGCACGCCGTGGCCCCGCAGCCGGGCGCGGACCTCGTCGCGGAAGAAGACCAGGCTGACCATCGCCAGCGCGGTCGGGTCGAGCACGTCGGTCAAAGCGGCGGCGAGGTTGCCCTGGACCGAGCCCGTCCCGGCCGCGGCGCGCAGCGTGGCGGCCAGGTCGCCGACCCGAGTGATGCGTTCCCGCACCAGTTCGGCGAGGAACTCGTCGAAGTCGGCGAAGTGCCGGTGCAGCACGCCTTTCGCGCAGTCGGCCTCGGTGGTGACCGAACGGCTGGTCAGCGCGCTCGGCCCGTCCCGGAGCAGGACGCGCTCGGCGGCCTCGAACAGCTGCCGCCGCGCGTCGCGGATGTGCACCCCGGTCGGCACGCGGCTTTCCTCCTTGCCCGTGTGGGCGCTTGCCCACTATGGTGGGCGCATGCCCACTTCCTCGTCGGAACAGCACCATTCTGCCGGAACCGCGCCGCATCAGGCCCGGCGGATCGCGGAGTCGTTCGGGGTCGATCCCGAACGCTACGACCGCGCCCGGCCGCCGTACCCCGCCGCGCTGGTGGAGCGGATCCTCGCCGCGAGCCCCGGCCGCGACCTGCTGGACGTCGGCTGCGGCACCGGCATCGAGGCGCGGCAGTTCCAGGCGGCGGGCTGCCACGTGCTCGGCGTCGACCCCGACGCGCGGATGGCCGGCTTCGCCCGCGAGAGCGGCGTCGACGTCGAGGTCTCGACCTTCGAAGAGTGGGACCCGGCCGGCCGGACGTTCGACGCGGTCGTCGCCGGCCAGGCGTGGCACTGGGTCGACCCCGTGCGCGGCCCCGCGAAGGCCGCGGAAGTCCTGCGGCCGGGCGGCCTCCTGGCGGTGTTCGGGCACGTCTACGCCATGCCACCCGGCGTCGCGGAGGCGTACGCGGCGGCCTTCCGGCGGGTGGCGCCCGATTCGCCGATGAGCGTGCCGACCGCGGACCGGACGGCGCTGGACATCTACCGGACGATGTTCGCCGCGGCCGCCGACGGGATGCGCCAGACGGACGGGCTCGGCGAGCCGGAACAGTGGCGGTTCGACTGGGAGCACACGTACACCCGCGACGCCTGGCTCGACCTGCTGCCCACCACCGGCGGCCTCACCCGGCTCCCCACGGACAAGCTGGCGGAGCTGCTGGCCGACGTCGGCGCGGCCATCGACCGGATCGGCGGCGAGTTCACCTTGCAGTACACGACCTTGGCGGCCGTCGCCGCGCGCAGTGGTCGTGAGTGTTTAGAAGGGTTAGAACCCTCCTAAACACTCACGACAAGCCGCGGCAGACCACTCACCCGCGCAGCCGGCTCAGGCCGCGGTCCAGCCGCACCACGGCGACGATCCCCGCCACCACGGCGAGCGCGCCGAGGACCGCGGCCCCGCGGAAGACGTCGCCGGACTGGCCTTCGACGGCGCCGCGCAGCATCGTCATCGCCCAGTAGCCGGGCGAAACCGGGGCGATCGCGTGCGCCCAGGCCGGCAGCATTTCGGCGGGGATCAGCGCGCCGCCGAGCGAGGAAACCACCAGCGAGCCGACGTCGCAGACCGCCGACAGCTCGCCGTGACTGCGCACGAGCGTCGACACCGCGGTGCCGACGGCCAGCAGCGTCAGGCTCCAGACGAGCACCGCGAACCCGAGCAGCACCGGGGACACCGGCGCGGGCATGCCCACGACGTAGTGGCCGAACACCAGCAGCACGGCCTGCTGCAGCACCAGCACGGCGAACACCGGGACCGCCTTGCCCGCCAGCAGATCCCCGGCCGTCGCCGGGGTGGCGCGCAGCCGGTCCCACGTGTTCCAGGTCCGCTCCGACAGCATCGACGTGCCCACAATGGACAGTGCGAGCACGGTGAACATCACGAGCAGGCCGAGCACGGCCTGGGTCGGACCGTCGGCGACCGACGCGGCGAACAGCGGCTTGAACACCAGCATCAGCACCATCGGCATCACCGCGTAGCTGATCAGGTGGCCGGGATCGCGCAGCCGCAGCACCGCGTTGTGGCGCACCAGCACCGAAAACCTACTCATGCGCCACCGCCCGGTAGAGGTCGTCCAGGGTCGGCCGGCGCAGCTCGACGTCGCGGACGTGCGCGGACGTCGTCGCCAGCACGCCCGCCAGCTCCGCCCCGGGATCGGCGGCGGGGACCCGGATCTCGCCGTCGTCGGTGCTGAGCAGGATCTCGCCGGGCAGGCCGCCGAGCAGGTCCGCCGCCGTGCCGCGGGCGATCACCCGGCCGCCCTTCGCGACGGCGAGGGTCGCGCCCAGCTCGGCGAGCTCGGGCAGGTAGTGGGTGGTGTAGACGACCGCCGCGCCGTCGCCGGCCGCGGCCCGCACGGCGGCGAGCAGCGCCGCGCGGGTCTGCGGGTCGACGCCCGCGGTGGGCTCGTCGAGCAGCAGCAGGCGCGGCCGGTGCAGCATCGCCGTCGCGGCCTGCGTCCGCCGTTGCTGGCCGCCGGACAGCACGCCGACGCGCCGGTGGAGGAACGCCGTCAGCAGCAACGCCTCGGCGATCCGGTCGATCGCTTCGGTCAGCGCGCGGCGGCGCAGTCCGGCCAGGCCGCCGAACAGCCGGAGCGTCTCGGCGACGGTGACGCTCGGGTACAGCGCCGGTTCCTGCGGCGCGAAGCCGAGCAGGGCGCGGGCCGCCTTCGGGGTGCGCCCGGCGATCCGCACCTCGCCGGCGTCCGGCGCGGCGAGGCCGGCCACCAGCCGGGCGAACGTCGACTTGCCGGCGCCGTTGTGGCCGACCAGGCCGACCACCTCGCCGGGTTCGGCGCGCAGCGTGAACCCCGACAGCGCGCGGGTCTCGCCGTAGCGCTTCACCAGATCGGTCGCTTCCAGCATCCCCAGCCTCCAGTCTACGGTGTAGACCGTGAATCTACACCGTAGACTGCCCCGGTGCGCAAGATGAAAACCGCCCGGCGAGACGAGATCGTGGACGCGGCGATGGCCCTGGCCCGGGAGAAGGGGCTCGACGCGGTGTCCATGCGCGCGCTCGCCGCCCGGCTCGACCTCACGCCGATGGCGCTCTACGGGTACTTCCGCGGCAAGGACGACCTGCTCGACGCCATCGTCGGCCGCCTGCTCGGTCTCCTCCCGGACCCCGATCCGGCCGCGCCCCCGCTCGAACGGCTCGGGGTGCTCGCCGGCGGCGTGCGGGTCCTCGCCAAGGAACACCCCGCGGTGGTGACGCTGCTGTTCACCCGGCCGTCCGTCACCGAGGACGCCGTCGTCGCCGTCGACCGGATCTACCAGGCCCTGCTGGACGCGGGCGTTCCCGACGCCCAGGTCGCCCGCCTCGAGCGGCTGCTGTCCACCTTCGTGCTGGGGTTCGTCATCTCCGAGACCCAGGGCCGGTTCTCCGACGGCAACCGGGACATGCGCTCACGCCGCGCGCTGCTCGGGCCGGACGAGCTCCCCGCCCACCACCGCCTCGGCCCGCTGCTCGACCCCCAGGTCGACTGGGACGCCGAGTTCGACGCCGACCTCGCCGACCTCGTCTCGGTGATCGAACGGGTGGCCCGGACCTAGCCGTCGGCAAGCCGACTCGGCACGCCCAGCTGGTCGGCCAGGTCGTCAAGCCCTTCGGCGTACAGGTCGAACCCGTCCGAGGGCAGCGGCGGGTCCCCCACCGGCCGGGCGACGTAGGCGGTGCGCAGGCCGACGTCTCGCGCGCCGCGGAGGTCCCACGCGTGGGCCGCGACCATCAGCAGCCGCTCCGGCGGCCCGCCGGACGCGGCGACCGCGAGGCCGTACACCGACGGGTCCGGTTTGTAGGCCTGCGCGTCCGCCGCGGAAAGCGCCTGGTGCCAGCGCAATCCGGCGTGGGCGTTGAGCCGCAGCAACCCGGTCCGGCTCGCGTTGGAGAGGCCGATCAGCGGGAACCGTCCGGCGAGCCGGGCCAGCCCGGCGACGGTGTCCGGCCACGCGGGCGGACGGCGGGCCGCCGCCACGAGCGCGGCGGCGTCGCCGGTTCCGGCGGCGTCGGCGACGAGCTGAGCGGCTTCGCGGTCGAGAACCTCGCTGTCGGCGTAGGGCCGGTCGCCGTCGGCGATGCGGCGTTGCTCCTGCTCGACGTGGTCCAGCCAGCGCCGGACCAGGTCGTCGGCGAGCGACGGGGCGAGGTCACCGACGGCGGCCCGGATTCCGGCGGGTTCGTCGACGAGGGTGCCGAGCACGTCGAACACCAGGGCGTCGATCTCGAAGGCGGGCATCGTCCCACCCTAGCGAGGTCGTCCGGTACGCTTTGAATACTCAACTAGTTGACTATGCAAGGTGGGCCATGACCAGCTTCCGGAAAGCCGTCGAGGCGCGGGACCCCGAGGCCATGGCGGCCGCGCTGGCGGAGAACGTGGTGTTCCGGAGCCCGGTGGCGTTCCGGCCCTACCCCGGCAAGGCGATCACGTCCGCGATCCTGCGCGGGGTGCTGCGGGTCTTCGAGGACTTCCGGTACGTGCGGGAGCTCGCCGGCGGTGACGGGCGGGACCACGCGCTCGTCTTCGAGGCGCGGATCGGCGACACCCGCGTCGAGGGCTGCGACTTCCTGCACCTGGACGACAACGGCCTGATCGACGAGTTCACGGTGATGGTCCGCCCGCTGTCGGCCGCCCAGGCGCTGTCCGCCGCGATGGCCGCCCAGTTCGAGCGGATCCAGCGTGAGGCCATGGAGGCCTGAAGTACTCAACTCGTTGAGTAAAGAGAGGAACGAACGGTGGCGCTGCGCAACGCGCTGATGGCGGCGCTGCTCGAGGGTGAAGCGTCGGGTTACGACCTCGCGAAGGTGTTCGACGCGTCCGTCGCGAACTTCTGGATGGCCACCCCGCAGCAGCTCTACCGGGAGCTGGACCGGATGGCGGCCGACGGCCTGGTGCACGCCCGGCTCGTCCACCAGGAACGGCGCCCGGACAAGCGGCTCTTCTCACTCACCGAAGCCGGCCGCCAAGCGCTGCACGCGTTCACGGTCGAACCGCCCCGCCCGGGCACGATCCGCGACGAACTCCTCGTGCAGGTCCAGGCCGTGGACGCCGGTGACCAGGCCGCCGTCCGGACCGCGCTCGAGGAGCGGGCGACCGCCGCGGAGGCGAAGGTCGCCCGCTACGAGAAGCTCCGCGCGCGCCTGCTGGACGGCCGCTTCGAAGACGACTACCTGGCCGAAGCCGAGCGGGTCGGGCCGTACCTGACGCTGATGCGCGGCCTGTCGTTCGAGCGGGAGAACGTCCGCTGGTGCCGGCAGGCGTTGAAGGTCCTCGACCTCCGCGTGGCCACCCCGCGCTGAGGCGTCTTGCTCGCTGTACCTACTGGTATGCACAGTCCCGCCCCAAGGCCATCCAGCAGCGCGCGGGTGCCGGGCAGGGCAGCAGGTACCACCACTTCGCGGGGAAGCGGGCGCTGGCGCTGGCCGCCATCGAGCGCAGTGCCGACGAGCTGCTGGCCGCGGCCGACGCCCAGCTGAGCACCCCTGGCACCGCCCTCGAGCGGATCACCGCCTACCTGCGCCGCGAGCGCGAGGTGCTCAAGGGCTGCCCCATCGGCCGGCTCACCCATGACCCCGGCATCGTCGCCGACCCGCAGCTGCGCGCGCCCGTCGACGAGACGCTGACCCGGCTGCGAGCGCGGCTCACCGACGTCCTCGACGAAGGCCGGGCCGTGCGGTCAACGTTCACCCCGCGGTGGTCCATCCGTTGCGCTCGCTCTGGGAGAAATGACTACCGCCGGACGTGCGCCCGTTCGCCCTGCGGTCCGAAAAGGACCAAAGTCTCCACGGCTCGGCCGTCGGCCGGGCCGAGCCAGTGCGGCAACGCCGTGTCGAACTCGGCCGCTTCACCCGCGGGGAGGACCAGGTCGCGGTCGCCGATCAGCAGGCGCAGTCGTCCGGTGAGGACGTAGACCCATTCGTAGCCGCCGTGGGTCTGCGGGGTCGGCTCGGCCGGTTCGGCGCGGCCCGGGATGAGCATCTTGAACGCCTGCAGGCCACCGGCCCGGCGGGTGAGCGGCAGGAACGTCATGCCGTACCGGTGGATCGGCCGCAGGTGGATCCGCGGGTCGCCGGTGCGGGGCGCGCCGACGAGGTCGTCCAGCGGCACGTCGTAGGTGCGGCTCAACGGCAGGAGCAGCTCCAGCGTGGGACGACGCCCGCCGCTTTCCAGCCGTGACAACGTGCTCTCCGAGATCCTCGTCGTCGTCGCCAGTTCGGCGAGGGTGAATCCCCGCTGCTTGCGCAGGGCCCGCAGCCGGGGCCCGACCGCGTCCAGCACCTCGTCGTCGATGTCGGCCATGACCGCCATCTTGCCGGAATGGCAAGTTTTCGTGCTCCGCGTGGCCCGGCCGGGTCACGGTGAAGGCATGAACAACCGGTTCTGGGACGAGCACTACCGCAACCCGCCCGCCGAGCGGGTGAACCCGCTGCTGGCCGAGGTCGCCGGCCCGCTGCCCGCCGGCGCCGCGCTCGACCTGGGCTGCGGCACCGGCGGTGACGCGCTCTGGCTGGCCCGGCGGGGCTGGCAGGTCACCGCCGCCGACCTGGCCGCAACGGCGATCGAGTCGCTGCGCGAGAGGGCGCGTGGTCTGCCGGTCACACCCCTCCGGATCGACCTGGCCGAGGCGTTCCCGGACGGCACGTTCGACCTCGTTTCCGCGCAGTACCTGCACACGCCGTTCCCGTTGGCGCGCGAGCGGGTGCTGCGCCGGGCCGCGGACGCACTGCGGCCCGGCGGGCTCCTGCTGGTGGTCGACCACGGGTCGGTCGCCCCGTGGTCGTGGAACCGCGACGCGGATCTCCAGCGCCCCACCCTCGACCTCGACCCGGCACGGTTCTCGGTCGAGCGCGCCGACTCGCCCCAGCGCCGGGCGACCGGTCCCGGCGGCCGGACGGCGACGGTCACCGACCACGTGCTGCTCGTCCGGCGGGACCCGAACCGATGACCGCGCGACGCGACGCGAAACCGCCCGCCACCGGAGCCGCCGAGAAGGACGTGCTGACCGGCTTTCTGCGCTACCTCCGCGACGCCGTCACCACCAAGGCCGAGGGCGTGCCCGAACCACAGGCCCGCACACCCGGCGTCGCCTCGGGCACCAGCCTGCTCGGCCTGGTCAAGCACCTC
>NZ_JBICSQ010000066.1:0-49017 GCF_043197175.1 Amycolatopsis sp. NPDC049252 | reverse complement strand
GGGGTGGCTGCACTTCTACAATCACCATCGACCCCACAGCTCAACCGGCGGCAAGCCGCCGGTCACCCGGATGACCAACCTCCCCGGACATCACAGCTAGCGGAGCACCCGGTAACGCAGGTGGGTCACGCCGTTCCCGTCCAGCCGCCGGACCAGGTCCAGCTCGACCGGGTCGGTCTCGGCGAACAGCCGGCGGCCGCCGCCGAGCAGCACCGGGACCAGGTGGATCTCCATCTCGTCGAGCAAACCCGCGCGCAGCAAGGACTGTGCGGCACTCGCGCCGTGCACCATCACCGGCCGCTCGCCGGCCGCCGCCACCGCTTCGGTCACGCACGCGGTGACGTCCGTGTAGAACCGCGCGCTTCCGGGCGGCTCGTCGCCGGGGTCGACGTGGTGCGTCAGGACGTGGATCGGGACGCCGTCGTGGTGATCACCGTTCCAGCGACCGGCCAGCTCGAACGTCCGGCGGCCCGAAATCAGCGCGCCGGTGGCCAGCGCCTCGCGGTAGACCTGGCCGTTGAGACCGTCGCCCAGCCGGTCGTCCAGCCAGTTGAACAGGCGTCCGCCACCACGGCCGAGCTCCTGGCCGGCGCGGTCGTCGGGGCCCGTGACGAACCCGTCGAGGGACATCGACATGTACAGAATCACCGGGGACATGAGAACCTCCTTCACCGGTGCGTCGAACGAGCGGCGCCCGGATCGACAAGGTTCAGCCGTTTTCCCGGGCCCGGCTGATCACCTCCTCCAGACGCAGCGGGCTCGACGGGTGGTGGGTCAGGCAAAGTGGCGTCGCCACCTGGCGGAAGCCGAACGCCTCCCCCGCCACGTAGAACTGCGCGCGCTCCAGGCGTGAGATGTCCGCGACCGGGCTGCCCTTCGCGCGGGCCAGCTCGTTGGCCGCCGCGATCTGGGCCGGGCTGTTGAGGCGGCCGAAGAACTGCGTCATCGCGTTGCCGACCACCTGGTTGTGCAGGCCCTTCGGCGCCTGCGTCGCGAACAGCAGCCCGAGGCCGTACTTGCGGGCCTGGGACGCGAGCACGATCGTGCTGCGCGTGCTCGCCGTCAACGTGCCCGACGCGGCCAGTGTCTGGGCTTCGTCCATCACGAACAACGCCCCGAGCGGCCGCTCGCCCGCCGGGTTGCGCTTGATCCAGGCGAACAGCTCCATCTGCAGCTGGTTGACGAAGTTCTGCCGCTGCTCCTCCGCCGGCAGCCCGACGAAGCTGATCACCGACACCCGCGCCCGGCGCCCCGCGCCCGGGGTCAGCAGCACGCCCGGGTCCACGGGCTCGCCACCGCCGGCGAACAGCGGGTCGTTGACCATCGCCGCCTTGAGCACTTCGGCCAGGTCGGCCGCGATCCGCTTGGCGTCGTTGAGGTTGCTGACGTCCTCGGGCAGATCGGACAGCAGCTCGATCAGCTCCGGCAGGCTGCGCGCCCCGGTCCGCGCGTAGTGGATCACCGCCTGTCGCAACACCGCCAGGCCGATGTTCGCCTTCACGGTCGTCCCGGTCAGCCGGGCCTGCGGCGCCAGCGTCGCCACCGCCACCTCGACGGCCGCCGTGAACTCGTCGGCGTCGTCCAGAACCCCGGCGAAATCGGGCAGCGGCTGGAAAGCGAGCGGCCGCCCAGTCGCCCGCCCGGGCGTCCAGACCACGACGTCCGTCTCCGCCAGATAGCGCTTGGCCAGCTGAGCGTCCTCCGGCCCCCATCCGGCGGGCGGCTCGGGCCAGGCGTCACCGAGGCGGGAGAGGTCGTTGTTCGGATCCAGGACGATCGCGGAAACCCCCAGCAGAGCGCACTCCTCCACGATCCGCCGAAGCAGCACGGTCTTCCCCGACCCGGACCCGGCGAAGACCGCGGCGTGCTTGCGCAGCGCCGAAAGCCCGATCCGCACGGGCTCCCCCGACCCGACGACGGTGCCGAGGGTGACCTCCCCCTCCGCCGGCGGCGGGTGCGTCCCCTCGGCAGCCGACTGCCCCGGCGGCTTCTCCGGCAGGACCGCGGACAACAGCTCCGACCGGCTCGCGGGCCGCCGGTCGATCAGCCACTCGTGCAGCTCACGGCCGCCGGTGCCGAGCATCTTCTGCAACGCCCAGAAGGTGCGGACGTCAGCCGGGCTCGGCGGGACGGTCTTGCCTCCCGCGGTGGTGAACTTGTCGACCTCCTCCCGCGTCTTGGCGCCGCGTCCCCAGGCGTCCCGGAGGATGACGAGGTGGCGGTTGTCCGCTCCCTGCAGCTGCCCCGCCGCGGAACGGGCCTTGCGGAACCGGCTCAGCGCGGCACGCGGATCACGGGCGGCGATCGCCCGGAACGCCCAGTGCTCCTGCAGGTCCGCGGCCTCGTCGAGGGTCCGGGAGAGCCAGGCGTGCACTTCGCTGCGCCCGTTCTGGCGCTCACACGACCACTCCAGGTCATCATCACCGACTTCGGTGACCCAGCAGCGCAAAGCGGCGGAGAGGAGGTCGGGCATCGCCTTGTCCACGGTCTTCTCGGCGAGCAGCTTCTCGGGCTCCGCCTCCGCCTGCAGCTTCTCGAACTCGGCGTCGAGGTCGGCGAACCGGTCGTGCTCCACCGCTGTCCGCACCACCGGAGCGATCGGCACGGCCACCTTCTCGTCGAAGGAGGTGAGCTCCTGTGCCTGCCCGGCGCGCAGGCACAGTTCGATGTGCGCGCCGATACGCTTCAGCAGCTGCCGCGGAGTCCACTGCTCCCAGGGTTCCGCGAACGCCACGGGCGCGACGGGCCAGGTCGGGTGCGGCGGGGTGAACTCCATGGCCTGGTAGGCGACTCCGAGCCGTTTCGCCACCAGGGCCCGGCCGACTTCCGGGTCGAGGATCCGGCCGAGCGTGACGGACTCCCGGAAGCGGTCGGGCACCGTACCCGTCGACTTGCTCTTGATCTGATCCCAGGTGCTGGGCAGGCAGGCCAACACGGTGACGGTCTTGTGGGTGACTTCCCGCAGTCCCATGAGCCCGTCGGCGATCTGCGCCACGAGCAGGCCTTCCTCGGCGTTGTTCCCGATTTCCTGGGTGCGCTGGGCGGACCGGGCGAGGAGGGTGTCGAGCTGGTCTACAGCGATCACGACTGGTCCGGTCAGGGCGAGCAGACGGGTGATCTCCCGTACGAGAACACGGGCGGGCTTCGGCCGTGAGTAGATGTTCCACTGCCGGGCCTCCGGCGTGAGCTGCTCGTCACCGTCGAGGAAGTCGTCACCGATGTATTTCGCACCGCGGTCTTTGCTGGCGATGAGCACGAGGGCGCGCGCGGTATCCCCGCATTCGTCCGCGACCGTCGCGTTCAGGGACTCCACCCCCTCGATGAACGCCTCGACGTCGTCCACGGTCAGGCCGCGCCCGCGCCGGATCCTCGCCTCCACGTCGGCATCGACATGGGCTCGCAGGCACACGCGCAACAAGAACCTCTTCAGCTGCGACTCACCCGAATCGTCCGAGCGGGCCAGCCCGTGACGCAGTGCCTCCGCCGTGTTCTCCCAGAACGCGTCGGCAGCGGTGACGTCGTCGAGGAAGAAGTACCCCCGCGCACGGTGCACCTGCCGCCGGACGAGGCCCAGCAGGTGGGTCTTGCCCACCCCCTTGAGTCCGCGCAGGACCAGACCGATCGGGCTGGGACCGTCGCTGATCTTGGCGTCGCGGATGCCCGTGTCGATCGCGGCGAGGGCGTCGGCGTGCAGGCCGTCGACGTGGTACGGCGAGTCCAGCCAGACGTGATCGGGGGTGTCCGCCCAGTCGAAGCTCAGCGTCGCCAGTGCCTTGAGCTCGTCCATCACAGGGCCTCGATCGAGAGCAGGTGGTTGTCCTCACCGCCGATGCGGATCGCCGCCTCGTGGTCGGCCGCGGTGAGCGCCTTGCGGTTGTCTTCCGGGACGAGATGCACTTTGCCCGCACTGCTCAGCTTCTTGAGCACCGCGTCGACCTCCGCCGCGGGCGCGCCGAGCTTGGGCCGCAGGTCCACCAGTCCGACCCAGCCGCGCGGTTCCCGCACCAGTTCGCGGTAGGCGACGCGGATGCGCTCCTCGAGGGGCACGTTCGAGACCTCTTCCTCGGCCCGCTTGCTGTCAGGTGCTCCCGTGGCCGGCCCGAAGACGTCGAAAAGCCGCTTGTCCTCCCGATGGAGGTACCCGTTCAAACCGCCGAGCAGCACGTACAGCGCCGAAGCCAGAGTGCTCTGCCCCCGCGGCGGCGGCGGGCCGTCGGCCGCCAGCTCCTCCTCGCACCAACCCCAGCCGTCGTCGGTCAGCACGTGCACGAAGCTCTTCCTCGGCCCGGTCGGCTTGCTCTCGACGTACCCTAGATTGTTCAGGTTCGTGCGGGGCCGGCCGGTGAGAGTGAACCCCACCAGCTCCTGCAACTCCTGGTTCGGTACTTCGCGGCCCAGCACCATCAGCGTGAACATCGCCGCGGTTTCCTTGTGCTTCAAGCGATCGGTCATCCGTGATCCCTCCGGTGGTTCGGCTTCGTCGTGCTCTGGGCGCGGGCGTCGAGCGTCCGCAGGAGCCAGTCGATCGACTGGCGCACCTTAGGTGGCGCCGGGTGGTGGTCGCGGCCGTCCGGGAAGCGGGGCTTCACCGCCACCGCGAGGTCCGCCGCCAAGTCGCGGGTCCGCGCGCTGTCACCACCGCCGACGGCTGATTGCAAGGCCGCGACCAGTTCGTCGACCAGGTCCCAGCGGGACGGGCGCAGCCGCGATCCGCGGGCCTGGCCGAGCACCGAGGCCAGATCGGCCTCGTCGTCCGCGTCGACGAGCGGGGTGAACCCCTTCAGCTGGCCGGCCAGGTCGCGGGCGACCCCGTCCAGGCCGCGCGAGCCGCCGAGCCTCAGGTAGCGGAGGTTGCCGACGTAGCCCGGCAGCCCGGCCGCGTCGGTACCCGCCGTGAGCACCGGGATCACCCGGCGGTCCTGGCCGAGCGTGCGGTGCAGGAACAGCTCGACCTCGGCCGCCTGCCAGCGGCTCACCTTGCCGTCGACGAGCAGGCACAGGTGCCGCGCGTCGTCTTCGGCCCGCGCGAGCAGGGAGCGGTCGCCGGACAGGGACTTCACCACCCGGACGCCCTGCTTCTTCAGGGCGGTGACCAGCTCGTCCGCCGTGCCGACCAGCGGGCGCGGGATGCTGACGCGCAGTTCGTGCTTGAACTCCTGCCGGCTCGCCCGCACGGCGGCAACGTAGGCGTCACGGTTTTCGGCCAGCAGGTCGGTCCGGTCGAGCCGGCAGGCGATCACGGCCGCGACCGTCTCGAGCGCGAACCCGATCTGGTCCGCGCTCGGCGTCTTCTCCGAAAGCACCGGCAACTGCTCGCCGAAACTCCAGTAGGACACGTAGGGCAGCGTGAGGTGGCGGGACATCGTCTCCGGCTCGACGGCCTGGTCGAGCCAGGTCCGGTACAGCTCGGTCGTCTCGTCGACGACGATGCGGCGCCACGCTTCCGACCGGTCGTACTCCTCCCGGTTGTCGAACCGCGACAGCACCGGGAGGACGGTCAGCCGGGCGCGGTCGAACGGCAGACCGTTGCGCGCCACGTCGGCGCGCCGGGCAGCCTCCATCGCGCCGAGGATGCTCTGGCGGTTCGCCGTGAACAGCAGCACGAGGTGGTCCGGCAGATGTGCCGTGCAGATCCCGCCGATGTCGGAGATCCCGGTGCGGCTGTCGATGAGCACGAAGTCGTACCGCGCGATCCACTGCTCACGGCATCTCTCGAGGTACTCGCCGAACCCGTCGTCGTACAGGCGATCCCAATCGATCTCCTGCACCTGGCCGACGTAGCCGGATTCCTCGCTGCCGGCCGCGAGGAAGTCGAGCACACCGACGTCGGCCAGTCGCTGGACGTGCGCCTCCGGCTTGAACCGGCCGTGCCGGAAGTCGTCGACGAGGTCGACCACTCCCCCGCTCGGCCGCGCGGGCAGTCGCGGCCGGAAGTAGTCGCTCAGGCCGGGGGCCTCGAGGTCCCAGTCCAGGCAGAGCACGCGGTGACCCCACCGGGCGAGCAGCACGGCGATGTTGGCCAGCGTGAAGCTCCGGCCGACCCCGCCCTTGTAGGAGTAGAAGGTGAAGATCGTTCCCGGCATCGGTCAGAACCTCGGCCTTCGTGCCCGCGTCGGCGGCTCCGGGTCCGGGGTCCGCACCGGGAAGTCGTCCCGCCACTCCGGCGCTCCTTCGATGAGCTCCTCCAGCTCCGCGGCGATCTGCTTGATCTGCTGGTTGAAGTCGAGGTAGGCCGGCGCGGTCTGGAAGTGTTCGAACGGGTGGTTCCACTGCTGCAGGTCACGCGGCCGCCGGGCGTGGGCCCAGTCGGGGAAGTGGCGGGAGTCGCAGAAGATCACCGGGTAGATCAGGCGCCGCCCGGCGCCGAGTGCCTCGCGATCCGCCATCGAATACCACTCGGCCAGGCACCGCTCGTCCCGGAAGTACTTCGGGGAGCAGATCGGCACCAGCACGCGAGAGCGCAGCAGCGCGGAGTGCAGTTCATCCGGCCAGCTCGCCCCGGTGGACACCTGGTCGTCGAAGAAAATCTTGACGTCGTCGAAGAGGTTGTTGTCGAGCACTTCCGACAGGCGCGGGTGAAAGTGGTGGCGAATCCAGTCGGATATGTCACTGGCGGTGCGCCGATAGCTGATGAAGACGTCGTACTCGTACACGCGTGACGCCGCCCCTTCACCGCTCCCACCAAGCGGAGCTCATCCTAGATCCGCCGGACACCGGTGAAGAAGACGGGAAAGCTGACAAACTCTGGACAATAACTGGCCACGCATGAAGTCGTACCGAGAATGGTACCTTGACAAATCGAGAAGCCGCGGATACAAGACGCGAAACATTTCCTGCATACCGATATCCAGGATCGGTGAATCACCGACCGATCCCGAGGGGAACCCGATGTCCGACCGAGAAGTACCCCGGGTGTTCGTCACCTACGCGCACGACACCCCGGAGCACAAAGCTCTCGTGGAAAAGTTTGCGACGTTCCTGCGCGGCGTCATCGGCTTGGACGTGCACCTCGACTCGTGGTATGACAACGTCCGTCGCGACTGGTCGCTCTGGGCCACCCAGCACCTCAGCGAGGCCGACTTCATCCTGGTCATCGCTTCCGCCGAGTACAAGCGCCGGGCCGATGGCACGGCGCTGCCCCACGAGGGGCGGGGATCCCAGTTCGAAGCGGCGATCATCCGGGACAACCTGACCCGTGACCTGCGCCGCGAAACCGAGCGGGTGCTGCCCGTCGTCCTGCCGGGCCGCTCGGTCGACGAGATCCCGACGTTCCTGAACGGTCACTCGACGACCAGGTACCACGTCAGCGAGTTCACCGAAGCCGGCGTCGCCGAGCTCCTCGCGGCGATCACCGGGCAGGGGCAGTACCCGATGCCCCGCCGCGGCGTGTGGCGCGGCGGGGAGCGGGAACCGCAGCCGATGCTCGCCGGCGCGCTGCCGTGGGCCTCCGCCAGCCACGGGGTGCGACGCGGCCCGGCGTCGATCGGCGACGTGGAGTACGAGCACAGCATCGTGCTGCGGCCGACCACGCCAGCGGCCACCGGCCCGGGCTTCGTCGAACTGGACCTCGGTGGCCACTACCAGCGGTTCACCGCGGTCGCCGGAGTGCTCGACGACGCCCGGGATCCTTTCCAGGTCGGGCGTTTCCGCGTGATGCTCGACGGGCGACCACGATCCGAACACGAGGTCGCGGCCGGGAAGCCGGCGACGATCGACGTCGACGTCACCGGCGCCCGCCTGCTCCGGCTCGAGATGTCGCGCCCGGGAGTCGCTGCGTCTCCCTTCGGCTCCGCAGCCGTCGTCATCACGCGGCGGGGACGACCGCCGGAGCTCGCCCTCGGGGATCCGACCGTGATCTAAGGAGTGATGACCACCTTCAGCGCCGAGTTCGCCGCGGCGTTGGCGAAGACTTCGTACGCCTCGTCCATCTCGCCGAAGGTGAACGTGTGCGTGCCCATCTTTTCCGCCGGGATGCGGCCCGACGAGACCATCTTCAGCAGCGTCGGGATCGAGACCGTGTCCACCAGGCCCATGGTCAGGGTGACGTTCTGGATCCACATCTCCTGCATCGGCAGCTCGACCGGCGCGCCGTGGACGCCGATGTTCGCGATGCGGCCGCCCGGGCGGACCAGGGACGCCGCCGTCTGCAGGGTCTGGGGGTAGCCGACCGCCTCGATCGAGACGTCTACGCCGAGGCCGTCCGTCAGGCCCAGCACGTCGGCGCGCGTGTCGGGGCCCGCTTCGATCGCGTCCGTCGCGCCGAAGTCGAGCGCTTTCTCCAGGCGGAACTTGTTGGAGTCCACCGCGATCACCTTCGACGCGCCCCACAGGCCCGTCGTCAGGATCGCCGCCAGGCCGACCGCGCCCGCGCCGACGACCGCCACCGTGTCGCCCGGGCGGACGCGGCCGGCCAGGACGCCGACCTCGTAGCCCGTCGGCAGCGAGTCGGCCAGGAAGATCGCCTGCTCGTTGGTGACGTCGTCCGGGACCGCGTACAGCGACGTGTCCGCGAACGGGACGCGCACCAGCTCCGCCTGGGTGCCGTCGATGAGGTGACCGAAGATCCAGCCGATCCCGCCGACGGTCTGGCAGTGCGACGGCATCCCGCGGCCGCAGTACTCGCAGCGGCCGCACTGGGTGATCGCCGGGACGAGCACCCGGTCGCCGACGGCGAACGCGCGGACCGCGTCGCCGACCGCCGTGACCGTGCCGACCGCTTCGTGGCCGAGGATGCGGCCGTCGGTCACCGCGGCGACGTCGCCCTGCAGGATGTGCAGGTCGGTGCCGCAGATGGTGGTCGTGTCGACGCGCACGACCACGTCGGTCGGCTCCTGGACGACCGCGTCCGGGACGTCTTCCCAGGCCTTCGCGCCCGGACCGTGGTAGACCAGCGCCTTCATCGTCGCCTCCGGCGACCGCCCGGCACCCGCGTCCGGGCACGGCCGCCCACCGAACGTAGGACGGTGGCGGCCGCCCGGCTGTCGCAATATGAGACTGCGGCTCAGGTGTACCAGGTGGGTTCCGGCACCTCGCCGCGCAGCGCGTAGACGCCGACCTCACGCCGCTTGTAGGCCACCGGGTCGTGCAGCGAGTGCGTGCGGAGGTTGCGCCAGAACCGGTCCAGGCCGTACTTGGCCGCGCTCGCCCGGGCGCCGGTGAGTTCGAAGATCTTGGTCCCGATCTCCAGACCGGTTTCGATCACGCGCTGCTTGGCCGCGGCGATCAGCACGGCGAGCTCGCCGCGGGCCTCCGGCGTCAGCTCCTCCCGCGGTGCGTGCAGCACCCGGGAGATCGCCGCGCCGGCCTTGTCGGTGAGGGCCTCCGCCGCCCACAGTTTCGCCTGGAGATCACCGTAGCCGTCGAGGATGTACCACTCCTCGGTCGCGGTGTCCTTGTCGTCGCCGCCGTACGGCCACGGCCGGGTGCGCTCGCGGGTGTAGGCCAGCCCGGCTTCGAGGGCGCCCTGGGCGATGCCGAGGTAGAAGTTGGTGAACACGAGCTGGATCGCCGGGACGTTGAGCGTGTTGTACGTGAGCGGGCGGAACTTCCGGTCGACGTACCCGGCCGCGCTCGCCCACGGCACCCGGACGTCGGTGATGCTGACGCTGCCGGATTCGGTGAGCCGCTGGCCGAGGTTGTCCCAGTCGTCGTGGAAGACGATACCGTCCTGGTTGGACGGTACGATCGCGAAGACGTGGTCCTCGGTCCCTTCGAGGATGCCTTCGAGCACGGTCAGGTCGGACACCTTGCTGCCGGTGGAGAACGACTTGTGTCCGTTGTAGACGATGTCGTCGCCGTCTTCGGTGATGGTGAGGTCGGAGTCGCGCGGGTTGACCGCGCCGCCGAAGAAGAAGTCGCTGGTGGTGTAGAGCTCTTCGACGGCGGCGATCTGCTCGTCGGTGGCGACCAGCCGCGCCGCCCAGGCCCACAGGTAGTGGTAGCCGAGCAGCTGCCCGATCGAGCCGTCCGCGCGGGCGATCTCGCGGGTGACGCGGTAGGCGGTGTCCCAGGTCTGGCCACCGCCACCGTGTTCGGCGGGGCCGAGCAGGGTCACCAGGCCGGTGTCCTTGAGCAGCTGCACTTCCTGGTACGGCGTGGCGTTGCCGCGATCACGCTCGACGGCGTCGACAGCGAGCTTCGCGGCGACGTCCTTCGCCGTCGCGATCCCGCGCGCGCGGGTGTGTTCGGGAGGGGATGGGTCAGGCGGTACAGCGGGTGAAGGGGCTGCCGTCCATGATCCCGAGCACACCGTGACGCTTCGTGGGTGTCAACGGACGTCCGCGCGCTGGGAACCTGCTTCACTCGCTCTCGGCGTTGCGGCTCCGACGTGATGTGAGGGAAGCCGTGGACCTTGTGCTTCCGAACCTAGCCGACCAAGGGCAGCAGCACCTCGTCGACGATCGCCGCGACCTCGGCCTCGGGTACCGGCCCCGCCTCGATGTGCGCGACCAGGACCAGACGCGGCCCGACCGCCGCGACGCGCGCGGTGCCGGCCTCCCCCAGCAACTCCTGGATCAGCTCCTGGCGCGGCCGGAACACCAGCTCGCGGACCCGGTCGAACAGCGCCGGGTGCCGCTCGCGCTGGGTGATCAGCTGCACGAGCGCGCGGCCGTGCGGCTCGTCGAGGACCCGGGCGAACCCGCCGAGCAGCACCATCAGGTCGGAGCGCAGATTCCCGGTGCGCGGCGGACGGGTCTCGCCGAAGCCGGCGGCCGGGTCGGTCAGGGCGGCCAGTACCAGGTCCGCCGTCGTGGACCAGCGCCGGTAGAGCGCCGCCTTCCCGGTGCGGGCGCGCAGGGCGATCTTCTCGAAGCTCAGCTCCTCGAAGCTCGACTCCGCCAGCTCGGCCAGCGTCGACGAGTAGATCGCCCGCACCAGCTCGTCGCCTCGCCGCCGTGTGTCCGGCATCGCCCTCCCTCTCCGTGTACCGTGCTTAGTGAACGATACCGTTCCTTATCGGGGAGTGCCACATGAGCAGGACAGCCCTCACGAACGTCCGGGTCTTCGACGGCGCCGGGCTCACCCAGCCGCGCACGGTCGTGATCGACGGCGCCACCATCGGGGAGGACCCGGCCGGCGCCGAGACCGTCGACGGCGGCGGGGGCGTCCTGCTGCCCGGGCTCATCGACGCCCACGTCCACCTGGACAGCCGCGGGAACCTCGAACAGCTGGCGCGCCACGGCGTCACGACCGCCCTCGACATGGCCTCCTTCTCGGCGTCCCTGCTCGCGTCACTGCGCGATCAGCCGGGACTGACCGACATCCGCAGCGCGGGGCTCCCGGCGATCGGGCCGGGCGGGATGCACGCCCGGATGCCCGGCATGTCGGCCGAAGCCGTCGTCACCGATCCCGGGCAGGCGAAGGACTTCGTCGCCGCCCGGGTCGCGGCGGGGTCCGACTACCTGAAGATCGTCCTGGAGGCACCCGGTCGCGGCGGCCCGGAACTCCCCGCCGCCCGCGCGCTCACCGCAGCCGCGCACGAGGCGGGGCTGCTGGTCGTCGCGCACGCCACTTCCGCAGGCGCGTACACGATGGCCTTGGACGCGGGTGCGGACGTCCTCACGCACGCACCGCTGGGCGCGCCGATCACGGCGGACGACGTCGCCCGCGCCGGGGTCGTCGCGCCGACGCTGATCATGATGAAGGGCGTGTCCGCGACCGCCGGGCGGCCACAGCTCTACGAAGGCGCAAAGACCTCGGTGACCGCGTTGTACCGCGCGGGCGTGCCGATCCTCGCCGGGACGGACGCCAACAACGAGCCGGGCGTGCCGACGGCGGTCCCGCACGGCGCGAGCATGCACGACGAACTCGAGCTGCTCGTCGGCGCCGGTCTGTCCACAGTGGACGCCCTGCGTGCGGCGACCGTCCTGCCCGCGAAGCACTTCGGGCTCGACGACCGCGGCACCGTTCGGCCGGGCCTGCGCGCCGACCTGGTCCTGCTCGACGGCGACCCGGTCGCCGACATCACCGCCACCCGCGCGATCACCCGCGTCTGGTGCGCCGGTATCGAGGTCACGGACCCAGCAGGGCGATAGAGGCGCGCACCGCGAGCTCGGTGACGTCGCCGGCCCGGCCGCCGTCCTCGACGGTTGTCGCGATCAGCTCGCGCAACCCGCCCAGGAGCATGATCGAGAGCTGCCGGGACGGCGGCTTGATGCCGGCCGCCCGCATCTCGGCCGTGTCGGTCAGCCGCTGCGTCATCGCGATGAACCCTTCCATCGCTTCACGCTGCAGGTCACGTGACGTGGCGCCGAGCGCGGGGACGTCGCGGATCCAGCTGAGCGTGATCGCGGGTTCGGCTTCCGCGCAGGCGATCCACGCCTCGATCGCCTGCCGCACCTGCTCGGCCCAGGGCGCGCCGGGGTCCACGGCCTCGGAGATCTGCCGGATCATCTCGCGGTTCGCGTCGGCGAGCAGCGCGATGAAGCACTCTTCCTTGCCGGAGAAGTGTTCGTAGAACGTCCGGCGGGACGTGCGGGCGCGGCGGACGACGTCGGCGACCGTGGTCTCGCGGAACCCGGTCTCGGTGATCGAGGCGGCCAGGCCGTCGAGCAGCCGCTGCCGGAACTGGCCGGTGTCCACCGTCGTCACCGTGGTCACGCTATACCTCCTCGGCCGAGGGATCCTCTTGAAACCGGATGGTACCCCGGCGTACCGTACCGACGGTACGCTCGCGTACCACCAGTCGGGAGAGTCGATGACGACCGTGACACGACCACCAGGCCCCGTGACGCTGCCACCGGGGCCGACGGCGCCCCGCGCCGTCCAGGGCGCCTACGCGCTGACCAGCCCGCTGCGCGGAATGCGCCGCCTGCGGGAGAAGTACGGCGACGCCTTCACCGTGAACGTGCCGATCTTCGGCAACGCCGTCGTGATCAGCGGCGCGGCCGAGGTCAAGCAGCTGTTCACCGCGGGAGCCGAGCTGGTCGACAACCAGGAGGTCAACCTCGGGCGGGTGCTCGGCCCGCGGTCGCTGTTCGCGCTTTCGGGCGAGGAACACCGCCGCCAGCGCAAGCTCTTGGTCCCGCCGTTCCACGGACGCCGGCTCGCCGCGTACGAGAAGATCGTCGAGGAGGAGACCCTCCGGGAGCTGGCGACCTGGCCGGAAGGCCGCCCGTTCGCGACGCTGCCGTCGATGATGCGGATCACCCTCAACGCCATCCTGCGCGCGGTGTTCGGCGCCGAAGGGGCCGAGTTCGCCGAGCTGCGCGCCCTGCTCCCGCCGTTCGTGACGCTCGGCTCGCGGCTGGCCGTGCTGCCGATCACCAAGAAGGGCCGCTGGAACCCTTGGCGGCGCTTCGAGCGGATGCGGCGGGAGTACGACGCGATCGTCGACCGGCTGATCGCCAAGGCCCGCCCGGACGGCGACGACGTCCTCTCCATGATGCTGCAGACCCGCTACGACGACGGCTCCGGGCTGAGCCGCGAAGAGATCGCCGACCAGCTGCTCACCCTGCTCACCGCCGGGCACGAGACCACCGCGACCACCCTGGCCTGGGCGGTCGAACGGCTTCGGCGGCACCCCGGCGTGCTGCGGGACCTCGCCGAAGCCGAGGACGGCAAGCTGCTCGACGCGACGATCCTCGAGGTCCAGCGCACCCGCCCGGTCATCGACCTCACCGCCCGGCAGGTCAAGCAGGACGGCTTCCGGCTGGGCCGGTGGACGCTGCCGAAGGGGTACGTCGTGCTCGTCAGCATCGCGCTGATCCACGACGACGACGCGCTCTTCCCGCACGCCGCGATCTTCGACCCGCACCGCTTCGAGGGCGCGCGCCCGGACCTCTACCAGTGGATCCCGTTCGGTGGCGGCACCCGCCGCTGCCTCGGGGCCGCGTTCGCGACCATGGAGATGACCGTCGTCCTGCGCACCCTGCTGCGCGACTTGACGCTCGAGCCGACCGCCGAGGCGGACGAGCGCTGGCATTCCCGGGGCGTCGCCTACGCTCCGGCCAAGGGCGGGCGCGCGGTCGTGCGCCGCCGGGGAGGTACCGCGTGAACGAGCAGATCGCCGACGTCGGCCGGGGGATTTCCCTGGCGTACGAACGCATCGGGGACACCGGCGCCGAGCCGCTGGTGCTGGTCGCCGGGCTGGGCCAGCAGCTGCACAGCTGGCCCGACGCGTTCTGCGCCGAGCTGGCCGGGCGCGGCTTCCAGGTCGTCCGCTTCGACAACCGCGACGCGGGACGTTCGACGCACCCGCGGTTCCGGCCGTCGAGCCTGCCCGCGATGTTCGCCGGGCGCTTCCCGCCCGAGCAGTACGACCTGAAGGACATGGCCGCCGACACCGTCGGCCTGCTCGACGCGCTGAGCCTGGACCGCGTGCACCTCGCGGGCGTGTCGATGGGCGGCATGATCTCCCAGTCGGTGGCGGCGCTGCACCCCGCGCGGGTCCGGACCCTGACGTCGATCATGTCGACGACCGGGTCCCGCCTGATCGGCCGCCCGGCGTTCTCGACGTTGCGGCTGATGGGCGGGAAACCGCCGAAGTCGCGCGAAGAGGCCGTCGAAAGCGCCGTGAAGATGTTCCGGCACATCGGTTCGCACGGCTTCCCGTTCGACGAGGCTCACGTGCGCGAACGGGCCGGGACGGGCTGGGACCGCGACCCGACCTCGGGCGGGGTCGGCCGTCAGCTCGGCGCGATCCTCAAGTCCGGCAACCGGACGCCGTGGCTGAGGAAGGTCACCGCGCCCACGCTGGTGATCCACGGCGACCGCGACCGGATGGTGCATCCCACCGGCGGCGCCGCCACCGCCCGAGCGATTCCGGGCGCCCGGCTCGAAACCGTCCGCGGCATGGGCCACGACCTGCCCGAAGGCGCCTGGCCGGACCTGCTCGACCTCATCGACGGCCACGCGAGGAGCAGCGATGTCACGGCCCCGTAGCCTCACCGGCCGGCCGGTGGTGATCACCGGTGCGGCGTCCGGCATCGGCCGGGCACTGGCCACCCGCCTGTCCGCGCTCGGTTCCCCCGTCGCGCTGGCCGACGTCGACGAAGCCGGGCTGAAGGCCACGGCGGCCGGGCTGCGCGGGCCCGCGCTCACCCGGGTCCTCGACGTCCGCGACGCGGCCGACCAGCTCCGCTTCGCCGGCGAGGTCCGCGCGTGGCTCCCGGCCCCGCTGGCCGCGGTGTTCAACAACGCCGGCGTCGCGGTGACCTCGACCGTGCTCGAGGCGGTGCCCGAGGACGACGACTGGCTGCACGACATCAACTTCCGCGGCGTTGTGCACGGGACGCGGGCGTTCCTACCGATCCTCGCCGGACAGGGCGAGGGCGCGATCGTCAACACGTCCAGTGTGTTCGGCCTGGCCGGGATGCCGTACCAGAGCGCCTACTGCGCGGCGAAGTTCGCCGTCCGCGGCTTCACCGAGTCGCTGCGCCACGAGCTGCGCGGCACCAGCGTCCGCGCGATCACCGTGCACCCGGGCGGGATCACCACCAACATCGCGCGCAACGCCCGGATGCGGCGCGACCCCGAAGGCCGCGGGCGCACGAAGGACGAGATGGCCGCGCAGTTCGAGGCGATGACCATGACGTCCCCCGAACGGGCCGCGGCGATCATCCACACGGGCGTCGACCGGGGGAAGGCCCGTATCCTGGTCGGGCCGGACGCCTACCTGTTCGACGCGCTCACCCGCGTCACCCCCACCCACTACCACGCCGTGCTCTCGCGCCTGCAGAACCGCGTGCGTGCCCGGCAGACGGAGGCCGTGAAATGACCGAGCACGTCGACGTGCTGATCGTCGGGGCCGGCCTGTCCGGTGTCGGAGCCGCCCACCACCTCCACTCCGCGTTCCCGCGCAAGACCTACACGATCCTCGAGGCCCGCGAAGCCATCGGCGGCACGTGGGACCTGTTCCGCTACCCCGGCGTGCGGTCCGATTCGGACATGCAGACCCTCGGGTACCGGTTCCGGCCGTGGACCAGCGAGAAGGCCATCGCGGACGGGCCGTCGATCCTGCAGTACGTCCGGGACACCGCGACCGAGGCCGGCATCGACCGGCACATCCGCTTCGGGCACAAGGTCGTCCGCGCGGAATGGTCCACAGAGGACGCGTTGTGGACGGTCGAGGCCACGCACGGCGGCGAGCCCGTGCGGTTCACGGCGAAGTTCCTGTACCTGTGCAGCGGCTACTACGACTACGAAGGCGGCCACACCCCGGAGTTCCCGGGCATCGAGGAGTTCGGCGGCACCGTCGTGCACCCGCAGCACTGGCCCGAAGACCTGGACTACACCGGCAAGAAGGTCGTGGTGATCGGCAGCGGCGCGACGGCCGTGACGCTCGTCCCGGCGATGACCGACCGCGCCGAGCACGTCACCATGCTGCAGCGCTCCCCCACCTACATTCTCTCGCTGCCGTCGGAGGACGCGCTGGCCAACCGGCTGCGGAGCCTGCTCGGCCCGAAGCTGGCGTACCCGATCGCGCGCTGGAAGAACGTCGCCGTGAGCACGCTGATCTACCAGCTCAGCCGCCGCCGTCCCGGCGTGGTCAAGGCGATGATCCGCAAAGCCGCGATGAAGCAGCTGCCGCCCGGGTACGCCGTGGACACGCACTTCAAGCCGAAGTACCAGCCGTGGGACCAGCGGCTGTGCCTGGTGCCGGACGGTGACCTGTTCCGCTCGATCAAGCACGGCGACGCCTCGATCGTCACCGACCGGATCGCCGGCTTCACGAAGACCGGGATCCGGCTGGAGTCCGGTGACGAGCTGAAGGCGGACGTCGTCGTCTCGGCCACCGGGCTGCGGCTGCTGGCCTTCGGCGGCATCGAACTGGCCGTCGACGGGCACGTCGTCAAGCTGCCGGAAACCATGGCGTACAAGGGGATGATGCTCAGCGGGGTGCCGAACTTCGTGTTCACCATCGGCTACACGAACGCGTCCTGGACGCTGAAGGCCGACCTCGTCGGCGAGTACGTCGTCCGGCTGCTGCGCCACCTCGACCGGACCGGGCACGACCAGGCCGTCCCGGTGAACGACGACCCGGCCGTCACCGAACGGCCGCTGCTCGACTTCGACGCCGGGTACGTGCTGCGGTCCATCGAGGAGTTCCCGAAGGCCGGTTCCCGGGCGCCGTGGACGCTCGGCATGAGTTACGCCCACGACGTCGTCAAGCTGCGGCACGGCCGGATCGACGACGGCGCGCTGCGGTTCTCGCGGCGGCCCGCCCGAACGGGCAGACTGGGCGCATGACGCCTTCGCCCCGCCGGGCCCGCTGATGCACAGCGCGGGCCTGGTCCTGCACCCCCGCCGCGACTCCGCGGCCGCCGTCGAGGCGGTGCTCGGCTGGGCCGGGAACCGCGGCATCGAGATCCTCGGCATCGCCGACGAGATCGTCCGGCTGAACTGCGCCGCCATCGGGGTGACGTCGGAGGAGCTCGGCCGCCGCTCGGACCTGCTGGTCAGCCTGGGCGGGGACGGCACGATGCTGCGCGCCATGCGGCTTGCCGACGGGCAGCGCGCGCCGGTGCTGGGCGTCAACCTGGGCAAGCTCGGCTTCCTGGCCGAGGTCGACGTGCCGGACCTGCCGAGCGCGCTCTCGGCGATCGACGGCCAGCAGTTCACCGTGGAGCCGCGGCTCGCCGTCGACGCCGTGCTCGACGGACGGCGGATCACGGCGTTCAACGACATCGCCGTGGTGCGCGTGCCGGGCGACGGGAGCGCGGTCGTCGCGGTCCGCGTCGGCGGCCAGCCGTTCGTGAGCTACTCGGCGGACGCGGTGATCGTCGCGACGCCGACCGGCTCGACGGCGTACAGCTTCTCGGCGGGCGGGCCGATCACGAGCCCGTCGGTGGAGGCGCTGCTGGTGACGCCCGCGGCGCCGCACTCGGCCTACAGCCGGGGCGTGGTGCTCTCGGTGCACGACACGGTCGCGCTGGAGGTCCTGCCGACGAGCGGCCGTCTCGCGGTGGAGGTCGACGGCCAGGTCGCGGGCTACGTCTCCCCCGGCGACCGGCTGGACCTGCGCGGCCGCCCGAGCGCGGCCCGGGTGGTCCGCCTCGGGATGACGACGTTCTACCAGCGGGCGCGGCGCAAGCTGCGCCTGACGGACTCGGCGGAGATCCCCCAGGACGGCGACCACTAGACCGAGCGTGGGGTGCGTCACAGCGCGGGTGTGTCTGCGATGGTCACGGAATGGTCACGGGTAGCGTCGCCGACTTCGCCTGAACCTGATGAGCGCCCCCGGAGTGTTTCCACGCATGCTGTCCCCCGCACCGATCCGTCCCTCCCTGCCCGCCCGGCTGCTCGTGCCCGGCGCGCAGGCCGCGTTCGCCGCGGCCGTCGTCCTGCTCGCCGTGCTGCACCTCGACCGGAGCCTGGCGCCGCTCGACCCGGTCACCGCGATGCTCAGCGACTACGCCCTGGTCCCCGGCCGCTGGATGTGGGACGGCGCGCTGATCCTCACCAGCACCGGCTCGGCGTTGCTGCTGGTCGCGCTGTACCGCCGCGGTCTGCTGGCCAACCCGGCGCTCGTCGCGGCGAAGGCACTCTGGTGCGTCAGCCTGCTGACGGTGGCGATCTTCGCGAAGGACCCGCAGGGCGGGGCGATCACCACCACCGGGAAGATCCACCTCTACGCCTCGGCGGTCACCTGCCTGAGCCTGCCGGTCGTCGGCTGGGCGCTCGGCCGGCGGCACCGCGACGACCCGCGCTGGCGCCGCTTCGCCACCTGGTCACGACGGCTGGCGCTGGCCGCGATCCCGTTCTACCTGCCGTTCATCGTCCCGTTCGCGGTGAACGTCGTGCTCGGCGGCCACCTCCCGACCGTGGCCACCGGCCTGGTCGAACGGCTGATGATGGTCCTGGAGATCGCGTTGCTGGCCGTGCTCGGCGTCTGGGCGCACCGCGCGGCGACCACACCCCGGCTCGCCAGGGCCTGAGCCCGCTTAGCCGGGCTGTTCCTTGGTCCGGTGCAGCAGCCAGTCGCGGCCGGTGTCGATCAGCGCGTAACGAACGTCTCCTTCACGGCCGTGCAGCGTGAACAGCATTCGCTTGTCCGTGCGGTCGTGCTCCTCCCACCAGCCGGTGTCGGCGATCGACTTGTGCTCGTCCTCGTAGCCGAGGTGGTCCATCGCGTGGTCGGGCACGGCGACCGCGAGCCGGTTGGCGCCCGGCGACGGCGGCAGGCCGCGCGGCACCGCCCACGACCGCAGCACGCCACCCTCCTCCAACCGCAGGTCGAAGTGGTGCCGGGGCCGCCAGTGCTCGTGCAGCACGAACGCCGGACGCTGCTCGTTCACCCCGTCGACCATCCGCTCCACGATGCCAGAAGTTCTGGGCGCATACCCGTTTTCACCCCTTCGAAACCGTCCTTCCGTGGACTTGACCGGCTCCAGAAAGAGGCGCACGGTGGGGAGTCATGAGCGATGCGGCCGGCATGTTACGAGCGGCGGGTCTGCGGGTAACCGCGCCCCGGCGGGCGGTTTTGACGTGGCTGGCGGAGCACCCTCATTCCACTGTGGACGCCATCGGCACCGGCGTCCGCACCCTGCTGGACTCCGTGTCCACCCAGGCGCTCTACGACGTACTGGGCGCGTGCACGGAGGCCGGCCTGATCCGGCGGATCGAACTGCCGGGCCACCCCGCCCGGTTCGAACGGCGAGCCGGGGACAACCACCACCACGTCGTGTGCCGGGGATGTGGCCGGACCGAGGACGTCGACTGCGCGGTCGGCGCCGCGCCGTGCCTCACCCCGGAGGCCGCCCACGGCTTCGCCGTCGACGAGGCGGAAGTCGTGTTCTGGGGCTGGTGCCCCGGATGTGCCGCGAACCACCACGAAGGAAGAGGACCGCAGTGACGCAGACCCAGCCCGAACCGACCACCACCGATGCCGGCATCCCGGTCGAAAGCGACGAACACTCGCTCACCGTCGGGGCGGACGGCCCGATCCTGCTGCACGACAACTACCTCATCGAGCAGATGGCGCAGTTCAACCGCGAGCGCGTCCCCGAGCGGCAGCCGCACGCCAAGGGCAGTGGCGCCTTCGGGCGGTTCGAGGTGACCGGCGACGTCAGCGCGTACACGAAGGCCGCGGTGTTCCAGCCCGGCACGAAGACCGACCTGCTGATCCGGTTCTCCACCGTCGCCGGCGAGCGGGGCAGCCCCGACACGTGGCGCGACCCGCGCGGCTTCGCGATCAAGTTCTACACCAGCGAAGGCAACTACGACATGGTCGGGAACAACACCCCGGTGTTCTTCCTGCGCGACCCGCTGAAGTTCCAGCACTTCATCCGCTCGCAGAAGCGCCGCGCCGACAACAACCTGCGCGACCACGACATGCAGTGGGACTTCTGGACGCTGTCGCCGGAGTCGGCGCACCAGGTCACGTGGCTGATGGGCGACCGCGGCATCCCGCGGACCTGGCGCCACATGAACGGCTACAGCTCGCACACCTACATGTGGGTCAACGCCGGCGGCGAACGCTTCTGGGTGAAGTACCACTTCAAGACCGACCAGGGCGTCGAGACCTTCACCCAGGACGAGGGCGACCAGATGGCCGCCGCCGACACCGACTACCACACGCGCGACCTGTACGAGGCGATCGAGCGCGGCGACCACCCGAGCTGGACGCTCAAGGTCCAGGTCATGCCGTTCGAGGACGCCAAGACCTACCGCTTCAACCCGTTCGACCTCACGAAGGTGTGGCCGCACGGCGACTACCCGCTGATCGACGTCGGCCGGATGACGCTGGACCGGAACCCGACCGACCACCACACCGAGATCGAGCAGGCCGCGTTCGAGCCGAGCAACCTGGTGCCGGGGATCGGCGCGAGCCCGGACAAGATGCTGCTGGGCCGGCTGTTCTCCTACCCGGACGCACACCGCTACCGGATCGGCGCGAACTACAAGCAGCTGCCGGTCAACGCGCCCGTGTCGCCCGTCCACAGCTACAGCAAGGACGGCGCGATGCGCTACACCAAGGTCGCCGACCCGGTGTACGCGCCGAACTCGAAGGGCGGCCCGCACGCCGACGTCGCGAAGTACGGCCAGCCGGCGGGCTGGCACACCGACGGCGACATGGTCCGCACGGCGTACACGCTGCGCGCGGAGGACGACGACTGGGGCCAGGCGGGCACCATGATCCGCGAGGTCTTCGACGACGCCGGCCGTGAGCGGTTCGTCGACAACGTCGTGGGCCACCTGCTCAACGGCGTCACCGAGCCGGTGCTGCAGCGCGCCTTCGACTACTGGCGCAACGTGGACAAGGACATCGGCGACCGGATCGAGTCGGGCGTCCGCGCGAAGGCCGGCGAGAAGGACCCGAAGGCGGCCGACCAGGCGAACCCGGCCCGGTCGAGCATGCAGAAGAAGGCCTGACGCCCGGGGCGAGTCACTCTCCCGGGTGACTCGCCCCGGTTCGCGGCCCCGGTGTCCCTCGGCTACGTTGGCCTCTTCGCGGGGGAACAGTCAGGGGAGGCCGGGTGAACTTCGCCGGAGCCGCGCTGCCCTTGGCCGCCGGGGTCGCGCTGCTCGTCTTCCTGGTCCGGCTCGCCCGTGAGCCGCGGCGGCTCGGCAACGCCGTCTGGCTCGGGGTCGCGTTGCTGCTCACCGGCGCGTGGCTGCTGCGTGAGGCCCTACACCTCGAGTGGCTGACCCCCATCGTCGCCGTGCTGCTGGCGGCGATCGCGGTGGTCGTCGCGCTGGTGCTGCCCGCCGCGCTGATCTTCAACGGCGTGCAGATGTGGCGGAAGGAAGGCCGCAGCAAGGGAAACCTGCTGTCACTGGCCCTCGGCGTCGGCCTGATCACGCTCGAGGTGCTCTTCTTCGTCCCGCTCGGCCGGTGGGGCACGGCGCTCGTGGCGATCGCCATCGTGCTCACCGGGTACTTTGGGTTCCTGTTCGTGTCGCTACTGGTCTACTCCGTGCTGTACAGCCGGGTCGGGCGCCACCGGGACGTCGAGGCGATCATCGTCCTCGGCTGCGGCCTCGCCGGCGACCGCGTCCCGCCGCTGCTGGCCGGGCGGCTGGACCGTGCGATCCGGCTCTACGAACGGGAACCCGCGCGCCCGCTGCTGGTCGTCTCCGGCGGTAAGGGTCCGGGCGAGAGGGTCACCGAGGCCGAGGCGATGCACGGTTACCTGCGCGAGCGCGGCGTCCCGGAGGACCGGATCCTCCTGGAGAACCAGGCGACGACCACCGAGGAGAACCTGCGGCTGTCGGCCGCGCTGCTCCCCCAGGCCGGCCGGGCGGGCCGCGTGCTGGCCGTGACCAGCAACTACCACGTCTTCCGCACGGCCGTGGAGTGCCGCCGCCTCGGCCTGCCGATCCACGCGACCGGCTCCCCCACGGCGCGGTACTTCCTGCCGAGCGCACTGCTGCGCGAGTTCGCGGCGCTGATCCTGCACTACCGCCGCACGACGATCGCGGCGTGCGTGCTGATCAGCGGGGCGGGCGTCACGCTGGCGATCGTCTAGCCGAGTCCTTCCAGCCACGAGTTCGCTCCCGGGCGGAACCTGAGGGTCTCGACGCCCGCCGCGCGGGCGGCGGCCAGATCGCGGCGCGTGCTGCCGATGAACAGGCACGTGCCCGGCTCCTCCGCGGCGGCGGTGATCAGGCCCGGCGCCGGTGGCAGGCGGGCCGGGTCCGGATCGGTGCGGGCCGCGATGCGCTTCACCCGGTCGGTCAGCGTGTGCACCACCAGGAACGACCGGACCGCCGCGACGGCCAGCCTGCTGACGACGGTGACGCGGGTGCCGGCGCCGGCCATCAGATCCAGGGCCGCCGCCACTCCGGGGGTCGGCCGCGCCGTGGCCACCAGCTCGGTTTCGAGCAGGCTCAGCTGCGCGTGCACCGCCCGCCCGGTGCCCGGGCCGATCTTCACCGCGTAGGCGAGCACGGCGAACGGGTCGTCGGTGTGTTTCACGCTCCACGGCAGCTTTCCTTCGGCCACGAGCACCCGCAGCCGGTCCGCCATCTGGCCCCGCGACGGCAGTTCGGCGACCGGGCCGTCGAACGCCACCAGCACGTGGTCACGTTCGGCGAGCAGGGCCGCGGGCGTCACGGCGCCGGCACCGCCGCGACGGCTTCCACCTCGGCCGTGTAGTCCGGTCCGGCCAGCGCGGCCACCACGGCCAGCGACTGCGCCGGGAAGTCGCCGTCGGGGAACCACTTCGCGAACGCTTCGGCCTGCGCCGCGCGGTAGCCGGGCAGGTGCTCGGTGCCGGCGACGAGCGTCAGCAGCTTGACCAGGTGCTCCGGCCCGGCGCCCTGCGCGGCGAGCAAGGTCTCGAGGTTGGCGAAGATCTGCCGCGCCTGGGTTTCGGCGTCCGTCCCCGCAAGCGCCCCGTCCGGCAGGAGACCGAGCTGCCCCGACACGAACACCAGCCGGTGCCCGGGCGGCACTTCGGCCAAGTGGCTGTAGCGCCCCAGGGGCGGCGCGACGTCCTCGGGATTCCAGCGGCGTGGCTTCATACCGCCATGATCGCATGGTAGGTTTGCCGCCAGATCTGGTTTGCCAAATAAACTAGTTGCGGGGAGTGCATGACCGACCTGCCACCGGCCGTCCTGCTGGACGAGATGGCCCGGCTCAAGACACGGACCCGGGCGGACCGGCACGCGTACGTGCCGCCGCTGCTCCTGTTCGGCGTGCTCGTGCTGCTCGCCCCGCTGTGGTCCGCCGGCGGCCCGGCGCGGTTCGGCGTCGGCATCGTCTGGTTCGGCACTGCCCTGGAGCTGTACTGGCTGGTCGCGGTGGTGGGCGGATTCCTCGCCACGGCGTGCTGGTACCTCTGCCGCGGTTCGCGGCACGGCGTGCGAACCCCGATCCGCGGCTATCTCGCCATCGGCTTCGTCGGCGTCGTCGCGATCTCGTTCGGCTTGCCGGTGGTCGAGTCCTTCACCTACCGGGTCCAACGGTCGCCGTACAGCCAGGTGTCCTTCGCGGTGCCGGTCATGGTTATCGCCACCGTGGCACTGGTCGGGTGCCTGTGGCTGCGATCCACCTTCGAAAGCCGGGCCGCGCGCGCCGCCACCACGGCCGCCGCGGTGCTGGCCGGCCTGATCGCGCTGGGCGCGCTCGACCTCCGCTTCGCGCCGGTGCGGCCCTACGCGCCGCTCGTCACCATCGCGCTCGGCCTGATCGGGCTGGCGTGGCTGGAGCGGAGCCGGGTGCTGGGTGTGATCAGCGGCGTCTTCGCCGCCGCCGCACTGCTGGCGAATCTGTACAACATGCAGAACGTGTTCTTCCACCTCGGCGTCTTCGCGCGCTACGAAGGCCCGCAAACGCAGGCGTTCACGAACACGCTGGTACCGGGGCTCGTCCTGCTCGCCGGTGGGGCCGTGGCGTGGTTCCACGAGCGGGGAGCTCGCGCGTGAGCGACCAGCACCCCGCCGCGGGCCTCGACGAGACCGTGCACCAGCGTCACCGGCTCGGCATCCTCACCATCGCCGCCGAGGCCGGGCAGGTCGACTTCGGGTACCTGCGCCGGACGCTGGACATGACGGCCGGCAACCTCTCCCGCCACGTCACGATCCTCGACGAGGCCGGCCTGATCGACGTCGAGAAGGGTTACGAGGGCAAGCGGCCTCGCACGTGGATCTCGATCAGCCCGGCCGGGCGCAAGGCCCTCGCCGCGGAACTGGCGGCCCTCCGCGCGCTGGTGGCCGCGGTCGAGGGGGCCGTCCCGGCGATCCGGCCGCGGACCACCTAGATCTCCCGCAGCACCGAGCACGCCCGGGCCACCCCGTCCTCGGCTCGCAACCGGGCACCGACGTACTGGGCTCCGCGCCGGAACAGCGGGTTTCCGGTCAGCTCCTGAAGCCGCATCCCCAGGGCGTCCGCGGTCAGGTCGCGCAGCGGCAGCGGGCGGGGGCCCGCACTGAGCCGGGACACCCGGTCGCCCCAGTAGGGCTGGTCGGAGAACACCGGGCAGATCAGGGCCGGGACACCCGCCCGCAGCGCCGCCGCCGTCGTGCCCGCGCCGCCGTGGTGGACCACCGCCGCCGTGCGGGGGAACAGCCAGGCGTGCGGGACGTCGCGGACCGGGAGCACGTCGTCGGCCGGGTCGACGGGGGCGTCCGTGCCGAGCAGGCCGCGCAGGCCCGCTCGCCGCAGGGCCGTGCGGACCGCGGTGAACGTCCGCTCGGCCTCGGCCGGGCGCATGCTGCCGAAGCCGACGTACACCGGCGGCGGGCCGGCGGCGAGGAAGTCCCGCAGCCGCGGGTCCGGGCGCCAGCCGGCGGACGCGTCGAGGAACCAGTAGCCGGTGACGTGCACGCGTGGCGGCCAGTCCGGCGGCCGGGGCACGACGGCGTCGGAAAAACCGCACAGCACCGGGGATTGCCGACGGGGCCCGCGGACCCCGGCGGGCGGCAGGCCGAGCCGTTCGACGCGCCAGGCGTCCACAGTGGACCTCAGCAGCTGCCAGGCGAACGTGTCGACCGCGCCGAAGCTCAGCCTGCGGCCCCACGGCCCGAGCCGCCCGGCCCCCGGCAGCAGCGGGTGCGGGAACGCCCGGGTCGGCACGCTCGGCTGGTAGTGCAGTTCGGCGTCCGGGACGCCGAGGTGCGCGGCCAGGTGCGCGCCGAGGAAACCGAGCGTCGGGGCGAGCACCAGGTCCGCCCCGGACGCTCCACTGTGGACGTCGGCCAGCAGCCGGTCCAGCACCGGCCGCAGCACCTCGCGCAACCGGACGACGAACGTGAGCGGCCCGCCGGCGGTCCACGCCTGCCCGGCGGCCGAGCCGAGGATCTCCCCGGGATCCGCCGACAGGGGCGCGAACTCGAGGCCGTGCTCCGCCACCAGCGCGCGAAAGGCAGGCGCGGCGAGGACCCGCACGCGGTCGCCGTCCGCGGTGAGGCCCCGGCCGAGCGCGACACACGGCTGGACGTCACCGCGCGAGCCGGGCGCGATCACGACCACCAGGCGGCTCATCGTTTCGCCGCGGTCAGGCGGTAGCGCAGCCGGAACGGCAGGCTCGCCAGGACCGCCGCCACCCGGGCGTCGGTGCCGACCAGGTAGCGCGGGGCGGGCCGCCGGGCGGTGAGCGCGCGGACCACGACCTGCGCGGCCCGCCGCGGCGGCACCCCGGTGCGGGCCGACCGTGCGGCACTGCGTTCCGCCGACGCCAGCTGGGCCCCGTAACGCACAAGACCGGCTTCGGGCAACGCGGCGCGCACCTCCTCGGCCGCCTCGCGGGCCCGCGGCCAGATCGCCGTGGCGACCGCCCCGGGTTCGACGAGCACGACGTCGATGCCTTCGGGCGCGAGTTCGGCGCGCAGGCTGTCGGTCAGGCCGACCAGGGCGAACTTCGAGGTGTGGTACGGCCCGATCATCGGCCCGGCGACGCGGCCGCCGATCGAGCCGACCGTCACCACCCGCGGCGTCTCCGCGACGCGCAGGGCGGGCAGCATCACCCGGGTGACAGCGAGCTGGCCGGTGACGTTCACGTCGAGCTGTTCACGGAAGGCGTCCAGGGGAACGTATTCGAGCGGGCCCGGGCGGGCGAGCCCGGCGTTGTTCACCAGGCCCCGCAGGGGTCCGCCGGCAACGACCCGTGCGCCGCACTCGGCGATGGAGGCGGTGTCGCGCAGGTCCATCCGCAGCACCGTCACGGCGTCGCCGTAGGCGCACACGAGTTCCTCTTCGTCGACGTCGGTGCGCACGCTGGCCCACACGTGGGCACCCCTCCGCACGAGCTCGGCCACGCAGGCCGCGCCGATCCCGGAGGACGCGCCGGTGACCACATAGGACGGCCGGGTCACGACGCCGCCCCCGCCGCGAGCACCTGCAGCATGCGGGGCCAGGTCCGGTGCAGCTGCCGCTGCCAGTACGCCCACTGGTGCGTGCCCGCGCCGTAGAGGTCGACCGTCGCCGGGACGCCGAGGGTGCGCAGCCGGTCGGCCATCGCGGTGGTCTGGCCGCCGCACAGGTACTCCAGGAGCATCGCGCCGGGCAGGACGTCGATCGGCAGTTTGCCGTCCAGCGGGCCCGGCAGGCCGTTGCCCGCCGAGAGGTACAGCTCGGTGCCGCGCAGGCGGCCGGCGTTCACCAGCGGGTCGTGCGCCTCCCAGCGCGCGGATTCCCGGCGCCGGTCGCCCCACAGCGCCTCGGGGTCGAGCTTCGCCGACGTCACGATGGCGTCGGTGAGCAGTTCGCCGGTGGGGCCGGTGGGATTCAGGTTCCCGCTGTACGACGCGGCGTAGCGGAACAAGCCGGGCCGGCGCGCGGCGAGTTCGATCGCGCCGTACCCGCCGAGGGAAAGCCCGGCCGCCGCGCGACGGCCGTCCCCGCGGTAACCGCGGTCGATCAGCTGCGGCAGCTCGACCGCGGTGAAGGTCTCCCACTGGTTGAGCACGATGTCCTTGCCGTAGTTCCACCAGTCGCTGAAGAAGCCGGCCGGGCCGGCGCCGGGCATGACGACCAGCACACCGGCGTCGTCGGCGAGCTGCCGGACGTCGGTGTTGGCGCTCCAGCCGCGGTAGTCCTGCAGCCGTGTCTCGCCCGCCAGCAGGTAGACGGCCGGCCACGTCCGATCCGGGTGGGCCGCCCAGTCCTCCGGCAGGATCAGCCGGACCATGGCGTAGCCGCCGACACCGGTGGAGCGCACGGTCAGGTCCACCGTCCGCGGGTCGCCGCCGACGCTGGTCTCGGCGACGACGTGCGACCCGTCGTCGGCGCGCGCGTCCGGCACGTCCGCCCGGGCCGGTGCCGCGGCAACGCCCGACAGAAGACAGCTCAGCGCGGTCAGCAGTGCGAAGCGTTTCATGCGCATACGTATTCCTTTCCCCGGTCGATCGATCGAATCCGGAAAAGTGACGGCGGTCACCCGGAAAACGTTCTGGGCGTGCGCACAAGCTAGAGGAACAGCGGCCCGATCGGCAATTGTCTCGCCGCCGATCGGACCGGACAATGTGAATGGCGGGCGAACAAAAAATCGCCACCCTCCCCCGCACGGGTGAGCCCTCGGTCACCCACCGTGATCATGGCTGGCATACTCACGAGTAACACCGCAGTTCACCGGCCTGATCCGCATGATTTCGCAGGTCACCCGCCGTAGACCAAGGTCGTTTACGTTTTCTTGACGCTCTTCCGGTAACCGATTACCTGTCGTAGCCTTCGCCATGTGCCGCCCGGGCCGGCCTCCACCACCCGCCCCGGCGATGCCCGTCCCACCGCGGGGACCGCGAACCGTTCGAACCCCACCGGAAAGGGCCTGTTCATGACCGCCCGAATTCGCCGACCGTCCCGTTTTCCGCCGGTGCGCGCCGCCGCTCTTCTGGTGACCGCCGCCGCGGCGGTCACCATTTCCGGCGCGGCGGAAAAACCGGAAACGACCCCTCCGGTTTCTGGCCCGCCCGCCGTTTCCCCCGCCCTCCTGCTGCCGCCGGGAACGGTGCCGGACACGCCGCGCGACACCTTCGACGTCGCCGCCGCACTGTCCACTTCGGACCGATCCGACGACGGGACCGGCTGCGCCGACGTCACCCACGGACGGCTCTTGCGTCCCGGCGACGCCGCCGCCGGGCAGGGCTTCCAGTCGGCGGCGTCCGGTGGCCAGGTCTCCGAGCTGGTCGCGCGCACCGTCCGCCCGGTCGACCTCGCGGCCTGGGCGCAGCGGGCCCGCCGGTGCGGCCGGATCACCGTCGACGACCCGCAGGGCACCGCCGTCTCGACCGTCACCGTGCGCCCCGGGCCGGCCGTCCCGGGCGCGGAAACCCTGTCCTACGAGCAGGTCCTGACCCTGCCCGGCCAGCCGGCCGAGCTGCCGGGACTGCGCCTGCGCACCGTCGCCATCGCCGCCGACGACGTACTGGTCGTGCTCCGCGACGCCGGAGCCACCGACCTCGACCTCGACACCCTGGCCGTCGCCGCGTGGCAGCACGCGGCCCCGCGGCTGGGCCGATAGCGAAGGAGGACCCATGTCCCTGAACACTTTGCCCGCGTGCCTGCGGCACTGGGCGACGGTCAAGCCCGACGAGCCCGCGCTGACGTTCGCCGACTACAGCGCCGAACGCGACGGGCGGCGGCAGACCCTGACCTGGCGGCAGCTGGGCGAGCGCGTCGACGCGGCCGCGGGCGCCCTGCCGGTCTCCCCCGGCGACCGGGTGGCCGTGCTCTGCCCGCAGGGAATCGACTACGTCGTCGGCTTCCTCGCCGCGCTCACCGCGGGGGCGATCGCGGTGCCGCTGTTCGACCCCGGCCTGCCCGGGCACGCCGGGCGGCTCACCGCGGTGCTGGCCGACTGCGCGCCCGCGGCCGTCGTCACGACCTCCGCCGCGCGCCCCGCTGTCGAAGCTTTCCTCGACGGCGGCGGAGAGATCGTGGCGGTCGACCGCGCCGACGCGGCTCGTACCTGGCCCGCGCCGGAGGCGAAGGCCGACGACGTCGCGTACCTGCAGTACACCTCCGGCTCGACCCGCTCCCCCGCCGGTGTCGTGCTGACCCACGCGAACGTGCTCGCCAACGTGCGGCAGGCGGTACGGGGACTCGGGCTGGACCCGAGGGAGGCCACGACGGTCTCCTGGCTGCCGCTGTTCCACGACATGGGCCTGGTCCTCGGCCTGATCACGCCGCTGGTCCTGGGCCTGCGCTCGGTGCTGATGGACCCGCTGGCCTTCATCGAGCGCCCGGTCCGCTGGCTGGAGCTGCTCGGCGACCGGCCCGGCGCGTGGAGCGCGGCGCCGAACTTCGCCTTCCACTACTGCGCGAGCCGGGTGCGCGACGCCGACCGCGCCCGCCTGCGTCTCGGCCGCGTCGCCGGGATCATCAACGGCGCCGAGCCGATCAACCCGGACGTCCTCGACCGCTTCCACACCGCCTTCGCCGCGGCCGGCTACCGGCCCGAGAAGACCCGTCCGTCCTACGGCCTGGCCGAGGCGACCGTGTTCGTCACCACCGTCCCGGACGCCGCTCCGCGCGTCACGACGTTCGACCGCGACGCCCTCGGTGACGGGGTCGCGCGGGAGGCGGCCGGCGGTGTCCGGCTGGTCGCCTGCGGCGCGCCGGCGGGCCAGCACGTGGCACTCGTCGACCCGGAGACCGCCGTCGCGCTCCCGGACGGGTCGGTCGGCGAGATCTGGGTCCACGGGCCGAACGTCGGCGACGGGTACTGGCAGAAACCCCTCGACAGCACGGAAACCTTCGGTGCCCGGCTGACCGGGAACCACGGTGACCACAGTGGACTGCCGGAAGGGCCGTGGCTGCGCACCGGCGACCTCGGCGTCCGGCACGAGGGCGAGCTCTACATCGCCGGCCGGATCAAGGACCTCGTCATCGTCGACGGCCGCAACCACTACCCGCAGGACGTCGAGGCGACGGTCGCCGGGGCCGACCAGGCGATCCGCCCCGGCAGCGTGGCGCTGTTCGCGATCGAGGGCACCGACACCGAGACCGCGGTCGTCGTGGCCGAGCACCGCACTCACCGCGACCTGACCGAGCAGTCCGAACGGGACCTGGCCATGACGATCCGGCGGCTCGTGGCCGACGCGCACGGCCTGGCGCTGCGCGACGTCGTCCTCGTGCCGCAGGGCCACGTGCCCCGGACGTCCAGCGGCAAGATCGCCCGGAGCGCCTGCCGCGAGCGCTACCTCGCCCACGAGTACGGAAAGGCCCTGGCGCGATGAGAAACCCGTCGCCCGACGCGCTGCGCCGCTGGCTGCTCGACACCGTCGCCGAGCACACCGGCGTCGACGCCGCCCGCCTCGACCCCGACCGCCCGCTCGGCGACTACGGCCTGTCCTCCCGCCAGGCCGTCGGCATCGCCGCGGACCTCGAAGACCTGCTCGGCACCCGGCTGCCGTCGACGCTGCTGTGGGAAAGCCCGACCATCGACCACCTCGCCCGCAGCCTCACCGGGAGCGACGAACCGGACGTCGCGCCTTCCACCGACCGGCGCCGGACCGACCCGATCGCCGTCGTCGGCCTCGGCTGCCGCTGGCCCGGCGCCGACGGCCTCGGGGAGTACTGGGACCTGTTGTGGAGCGGGCGGGACGCCGTCCGGACCGCCCCGCCGGGCCGCTGGAGCGCCGACGCCGCCCCGGTCGTCGGCGGGTTCCTCGACGACGTCGCCGGGTTCGACGCCGAGCACTTCGGCATCACCCCGCGCGAAGCCGCGACGATGGACCCGCAGCAGCGGATGCTCCTGGAGGTCACCTGGGCGGCGCTGGAACACGCGGGCATCGCGCCGGCGTCGCTGCGCGGCAGCCGCACCGGTGTGTTCACCGGCATCGCCACCCACGACTACGGGCACCTCACCTTGGGCGGCGACGGCGTCGACCTGTGGACGGCCACCGGCGCGGCGGGCAGCATCGCGGCCAACCGGCTGTCCTACGTGTACGACCTGCGCGGGCCGAGCATGGCCGTGGACACCGCCTGCTCGTCCTCACTGGTCGCCGTGCACCACGCCGTGCGCGCGCTGCGCGACGGGGAGGCCGACCTGGCGCTGGCCGCCGGCGTCAACCTGATGCTGCTGCCCGGGCCGACCGCCGCGTTCGCCGCGGCCGGGCTGCTCGCCGGGGACGGCCGCTGCAAGACGTTCGCCGCCGCCGCCGACGGCATCGCGCGGGCCGAAGGGTGCGGGGTCGTCGTGCTCAAGCGGCTGGCCGACGCCGAGGTCGACGGCGACCGCGTGCTGGCGGTGATCCGTTCCTCGGCGGTGAACTCCGACGGCCGGTCCAACGGCCTGGCCGCGCCCAACCCCGTGGCCCAGCAAGCGATGCTGCACGACGCCTACCGCGGCGCCGGGCTCGATCCGTCCACTGTGGACTACGTGGAGGCGCACGGCACCGGCACCCTGCTCGGCGACCCGATCGAGGCGCGCTCACTGGGCGCGGTACTGGGCACGGGTCGCCCGGCTGACCGGCCGCTGCTGATCGGCTCGGTCAAGACGAACATCGCGCACGCGGAGGCCGCGGCCGGGATCGCCGGGCTGATCAAGGTCGTGCTGGCGATGACCCACGAAGAATTGCCGCCGCAGCTGCACTTCGACGCGCCCAACCCGCACATCCCGTTCGACGAGCTGCGGCTGCGGGTCGTCACCGAGGCGACGCCGTGGCCGCGACACGCCGGGCGCGCCACCGCCGGGGTGTCGGCGTTCGGGTTCGGCGGGACGAACGCGCACGTCGTGCTGGAAGAGGCCGCGCCGAGCCCGGCTTCGCACCGCGAGGGCGTCCGGATCGCGCTGGTGTCGGCCCGGACCCGCGATCGGCTGACCGAGCGGGCCGCGCAGCTGGCGACCTGGCTGGAGACGTCGCCGAGTTCCCTCGCCGACGTCACACACACGCTGTTCCGGCGCGACAACGGCGCCAAGCACCGCGCCGCCTTCGTCGCCGGGGACACCGCGGAGCTGGCGTCGCTGCTGCGCGCCGTCGAGGCCGACCCGCTGCCCGCGGGCGCGGCGATCGGCACCGCGCGGGACACGGAAGGCCCGGTGTTCGTGTTCTCCGGCCACGGTTCCCAGTGGGCCGGGATGGGCCGGGGGCTGCTGGACGTCGAACCGGCGTTCACCGCGCAGGTCGACAAGCTCGGCGACCGGTTCACCGAGCACACCGGGCAGTCGCTGCGCGCGCTGCTCACGACATCTCGTTCGCTGTCGCTGCCGGAAACCCAGGCGGCGATCTTCGGCACGCAGGTCGCGCTGGCCGCGCAGTGGGAGGCGCTCGGCGTGCGTCCCGCGGCGGTCATCGGGCACTCGCTCGGGTCGGCGGCGGCCGCGGTGGTGAGCGGGGCGCTGGACGTCGACGAGGCCGTCCACCTGGTGGCGACCCGGGCGCGGCTGCTGGGCACGGTTCCGGCCGGCGGGATGGCCGCGGTCGAGCTGTCACCGGAGGAGCTGGCGGCGTACCCCGGGGTGGAGCTGGCCGTCGACTCCGCGCCGCGGCAGCTCACCGTGGCCGGATCCGCCGAGGTCCTGGACCGGCTGGTCGCCGAACTGGAGGCCGCCGGCCGTACCGCGCGGCGGCTGCCGGTCGAGGTCGCGGGGCATTCGGCGGGTGTCGTCCCGGTGGTGGACGCGCTGCGGGAGGCCCTGGCCGAGCTGGGCGGCCGCCGCCCGGCCGTGCCCTGGTACGACACGGTCCTGGCCGACCCGCGCGAGCTGCCGGACTTCGACGCCGGGTACTGGGCCGCGCACCTGCGCCGCCCGGTCCGGTTCCGCGAGGCGGTGGCGGCCGCGGCCGAGGACGGGCACCGCACGTTCGTCGAGATCGCCCCGCACCCGATCCTGCGGGGTTCGGTGGCCCGGACACTCTCGGCCGCGGGCATCACCGACGCGGTGGTCACGGGGACGCTGCGCCGCGGCCAGGACGAGGTGCGCGCACTCGGCGCGGCAGCCGCGGTCCTGTACTGCGCGGGAACGCGGATCACGCCGGCCGACCCGCACGACGGGGCACGGCTGGCGGACGTCCCCCCGATGCCGTGGCGGCACGAGCGGCACTGGTTCACCTCGACGGCCGGGGGGCCTGCCGAGCTGAACCCCGGCTTCGGATCGGGGTCCGGAGCCGGGGCCGCCGTGCCGCCACGGGTTCCGCTCGGTGCCGCAGCCGCCGCGGGATCCGCCGGCCTGCTCGGTCCCGCGCCCAGTGCGGGGTCCGCGGCCGCCGAGCACCCGCCAGGCCCGCTCGATCGCACACCTCGCGCGGGATCCGCAGCCACACCGCCGCCTGTTCCGCTCGGTCCGGCCCCCCGCGCGGAACTTTCGGCCGCGGGGTCATCGGGTCCGGTCGATCCCCATCGCCGAAAGGGATCCGCGGCCATGCCGCCACCAGGCTCCGCCGGGCCCGAATCCCGCAGGGACACATCGGCTGCGGCGACACCAGATCCGCTCGAACCGGCAGCCGCCGCAGAATCCCCAGCCATCCTGCCCCCAGGCACTGCCCCCCGCAGTGAAGCCGGGCGGCTCACCGAGATCGTCGCCGCCGTCATGGGGTTGCGGCCCGATCGGCTCGATGCCGACGTTCCGCTCGTCGAACTCGGGCTGGACTCGCTGATGGCGAACCGGATCCGGGAGACCGTGCGGCGGGAGCTCGGGACCGAACCCGACGCCGCGGCCGTGCTGCGCGGGGCCACCCTCGCCGAGCTCAACCGGGATCTCGCGCTCCGGGCCGGTGAGTCGCCGCGGCCGGCGCGCGGGCGGGCGTGGGACGCCGCCGATCGGCTGGTGCTGCGGCTGTGGGCCGAGCACACCGGCGGCGAGCCGGGCGGCACGCACGTGCGGCTGTCCGGCACCGACCGGCCCGAAACCCTCGCCACGCTCCTCGCCGACGGACTCACGACCGAGCTGGACACCCCCGTCGGCGCGGCCGACCTGCTGCGGCACGACTCCCTGGCCGCCATCGCCGACGTCGCCCGGGCCGTGCTCGACACCCGGGAGGCACGCGGACCGGTTCACGTCCTCAAGTCGGGCGACACCACGCCGCTGCTGCTGTTCCACCCCGGCGGCAGCACGTGCACCGTCTACCGGCCGCTGCTCGACCGGCTGCCCGAAACCGTGCCGTGCCTCGGGTTCGAACGCGTGCCCGGGGCCAGCGTGGAGGAGCGCGTCGAACGGCTGCTGCCGCTGGTGCGCGCGACCCCGCCGCCCTACCGGCTCGCGGGCTGGTCGTTCGGCGGGGCGCTGGCCTACGGCGTCGCCGCGAGGCTCGCCGACGAGGGCCGGGAGGTGGAGCTCGTCGCGCTCATCGACACCATGCTGCCGCTGCCGGAGCCGGACCTCGACCCGCGAGCGTCGTCGGCGCGGCGGTTCGTGCGGTTCACCGGGTACGTCGAGGGCACCTACGGCCGGGCCGTCCGCCTCGGCCACGACGAGCTCGCACCGCTGCCCGAGGAGGAGCAGATCGAGCTGACCATGCGCCGGGTCGCCGAAGCCGGGCTGCTCAGCCCCGGCGTACTCCGCCACCAGCGTCAGTCCTTTTTGGACACGCTCGCCGCCGAACGGGCGGTGCCGCCGCGCTACGACGGCCGGGTCGTGCTCTACCGGGCGACCGAGCCGTACGCCGCCGGACTGGCCATGGAGCCGCGTTACTCGCGCACCGACCTCGCGGCCGGCTGGGCGGAGCTGGCCCCGGACCTGGAGATCGTGCCGGTGGCGGCGCACCACCTCTCGGTCGTCGACCCGCCGCACGTCGACGTCGTCGCACGGCACCTGGCCGGCCTGCTGTGCCCCTGACCCGGGACGGGGTCCGCGCGTGGCCGCTGCTCGCGGTGCTCGGCGCCGGGCTGTTCCTGGTCGCGGTGGACGCCACGGTCCTGCACGTCGCGCTGCCCGACCTCGTCCGGCAGCTGCGGCCGAGCGCGTCGGCGCAGGTGTGGATCGTGGCGATCTACCCCCTCACGGCCGCGCCGCTGCTGCTGCCGTTCGGCACGCTCGGCGACCGCTACGGCCGGCGCCGGGTGCTCGTGACCGGGTACGCGGTGTTCGGGCTCGCGTCGCTGGCGTGCGCGTTCGCCCCGGGCGTCCCGGCGCTGCTCGCCGCCCGCGCCGTGCTCGGCTGCGGCGGGGCGATGATCATGCCGGCGACGATGTCGCTGCTGCGGGAGCTGTTCCCGGAGCAGCGGCGCCGTCGCACGGCGATCGCGGTGTGCAGCGGGATCGCCGGCACCGGCTCGGTGTTCGGGCCGATCCTCGGCGCGGTGCTGGTCGAGGCGTGGGGCTGGCGCGCGACGTTCCTGGTGAACCCGCCGGTGATCCTGGCCGCCGTCGTGCTCGCCCTGCGCTGGCTGCCGCGGACACCGCCGGGGCGGCGGCCCTGGGACGGCGTCAGCGCGCTGCTCGCGGCGGGCGGGGTGTTCGGGATCGCGTTCGGCGGCCTGCCGGCGGTACTGGCCGGGAGTGTCCTCATCGGACTGTTCGTGCGGCGCCAGCGCCGGTCGGCCGCGCCGTTGCTCGACCTGGCGCTGTTCCGGCGGCCGGGGGTGCCGGGCGCGGTCGGCGGGGTGCTGCTGGTGATGAGCACACTCGTCGGGCTCGGGCTGCTGTTCGCGCAGTACCTGCAGCTGGTGCTCGGCCTGTCCCCGGCGGCGGCGGCGATGCGGCTGCTGCTGGTGCTCGGGGCGTCGGCCGCGGGCAGCGTCGTGGCCCCGGCGCTGCTGGAACGGTTCGGCAACACCCGCGTCCGTGCGGCGGGCTTCGCGGTGACGGCCGTAGCGCTGCTGGCCCCGGCGTGCGGGGCGGACGCACTGCTGAATTTCGCCTTGGTGGGCTTGGGTTTCGGGATGGCGCTGGCGCTGACGTCGAGCACGGACACGCTGCTGTCGGCCACGCCGGCCGCGGAAGCCGGAGGGGCGGCGGCGGTGGAGAAGACGGGCTACGAACTGGGCGCCGGCATCGGCACCACGCTGTTCGGTTCCCTGGCGGCGGCGGTGTACGCGGCGCACCTGGCGGTGCCGCCCGGTCTCCCCTCGGCGGCCCGTCAGCTGGCATCGGCCGGGCCGGCCCAGGCGGAGGTGGCGGCGGCGGGATTACCGGGACCGGTGGCTGCGGACCTCCTCGCGTCGGCCCGGGAAGCCTGCACGGCCGGGCTGCAAGCGTCGGCGGGGGTGGCGTGCGGAGTGTTCACGCTCGCCACGCTCCTGGCCGCCTTCCGCCGGTACCGGTCGTGAGTGGGAAACAGTGTTAGAACACTGTTTCCCACTCACGACCCCGCGCCGTCGGTTGGTCTCGGGGCCTCAGCGGAACCAGCCGCCGCCGCGGGCGGCCGGGCTGCGGGGCTCGATCGGCAGGGAGCCCTGGCTCGGGGGCCACAGCGTGGTCGCCGGGACGTGGCGCAGCCGGCTGCGCAGCGTGTGCAGCGGGAGCGGGCGGCGGCGGGTCAGCATCGTCGTGGTGCGGGGGTGGAGGTCGACGAACGGGTACGTCGCGTGCAGCGCCGCCAGCCGGCGTTCCAGGCGGAGGCTGCGGTCGGTCAGCTCGTCCGGGCCGACGACCGGTTGCACCACCAGGAACTCGCCCGGGCCGAGGCGCACCGCGCGGTCCAGCGGGCGCAGGCCGTCACGCAGGAGGTCGGCGATGTTCTGCTCGGTGTGCATGCGGATCCGGTTGCCGTGACGGTGTTCCACCGCGGTGAGGTCGTCGACCGTCACCAGGACCAGCCCGAGCGGCACCGTGTCCGTCGCGTCGCCGAGCCACGGCGTGATGCCCGCCAGGGTGGGCAGCCCCGTCTCCGGGTCGACCGGGCCTCCCGGCGGCGGCGCCGCGGAGCGGGTCTCGTCCAGCCGGGCCGCCACGTGCCGAATCGCCGCCTCCGCACGGCTTTCGACGTCGACCGCGGCCGGCGCCTCCACCGACGCCAGTACCTCGCCGACCTTGCGCCGCACCGCGGGCGGCAGCCGGTCACCCAGCGCGTCACGCAGCCGGACGACCTCGGCGTACGCCTCGTCGCGGCGCAGCCCCCAGCGGCCGCGGAACAGCCGGGCCGACTCGACCGTCGTCGCCTGCGGGTCGACGTCGTCGAGGTCCTGGGCCACCACGGAAGCGCCGAACGTCGGCGACAGCACCGCGACCGACCACTCGCGCGCCATGCCCTCGTCGGGGCGCAGCAGCACCGGGGTGACGCCGTGGGGCAGGTCCGGGCGCCCCGAGTCGACCATGCCGACCACGGTGACCGCAGCCGTCCGCGCGATCCGGGCGTACACCTCGCGTTCGCGCTCGAAGTAGGGCAGCCGCTGGAAGAGCGCGAAGACGACCGTGTCCGCGCCGCTGCCTTCGGCGAGCGCGGCGCGCTCCACCGCGTGGGACGCGGTCACCAGGGCTCGTTTGGACAGCACGCCGGCGCGGGCCGAGGACACGTCGGGCATCGGGTTCGCTCTCGCCGGGGGAAGGGAGACAACCACCGTAGAAGAACCCGCCGTGACCGAATAGACACACAATGGAGTGAACTCAGAAGTGTTCTCGCTCAGCCTCCTGGGCGACGACCGCGTCGAGATCCCGCAACCGGCGCAGGCCCTGAAGCGGCTGCCGCATCCGGTGGTTCCCGCGCAGCCGCTCGGCGTTGCGGTCGAGGAACGCCCAGTAGCCCGCGGTGAACGGGCAGGCGCGGGGGCCGGTCCGCTGCTTCGGGTCGAAGACGCAGCCGCCGCAGTGGTCGCTCATCCGGTGCACGTACGCGCCGCCGGCCGCGTACGGCTTGGTCCCGACGATCCCGCCGTCGGCGTACTGGCTCATGCCGATCACGTTGGCGGGCATCACCCACGGGAAGCCGTCGACGAACGCCGTGGCGAACCACGCGGTCAGCTCGGCCGGGTCGTAGCCGCGCTGGAGCGCGTGGTTGCCCAGCACCATCAGCCGTTCGATGTGGTGGGCGTAACCACGGTCGCGGACGCCGGCCAGCGCGGTCCGCAGGCAGGCCGCCTCGACGGCGTCCGCGTCCAGCTCCCGCCACCAGTCCGGCAGCTTCCGCCGCGCCTGCAACGCGTTGCGGCGCAGGTAGTCCGGGCCCAGGTGCCAGTACAGGTGCCACACCCATTCCCGCCAGCCGAGCACCTGCCGGACGAAACCTTCGACGCTCTCGAGCGGCGCCGTCCCGTCCCGCCACCGCTGTTCGGCCTGGCGCACGACGTCCAGGGGGTCCAGGAGCCCGAGGTTCAGCGGAACCGACAACAGGGCGTGTGCCATCGCCCAGTCGTGGGTCAGCATCGCGTCCTGGTGCGGCCCGAACACGGGCAGGCGGTGGTCGAGGAACCGGTGCAGCGCCCGCTGGGCCTCGTCGCGGCCCACGGCGAACCGGCGGGGCCCGTCGGCGCCGACGGGGAGGATCGCGCCCTCGCGCTCGGCCCGGTCCAGCTCCGCGCGGACGCGTTCGTCGATCGCATTCTCCCGCGGGTGCCACGGCGCGGGGACGTCGAGGCGGGTGGTCTTCGGCGGTGGCTCCCGGTTGTCGCGGTCGTAGTTCCAGTGCCCGCCCGCCGGCGAGCCGTCCGGTTCCAGCAGCACCTCGAACCGGCCTCGCTGGTCGCGGTAGAAGTCCTCCATGACGAACCGCGTCCGCCCGGAGGCCCACGCCGCGAAGTCCTCTTTGGACCGGACGAACCCCGGCGTCGGCAGGATCTCTTCGACGACGCCTTCGTCGCGCAGCCGCCGGACGAGCGCGTCCGCGGCGTGGGAGTTCGGCTCGTGCACCACCACCGGGCGGCCGAAGCGGCGCAACCCGGTCCGGTAGTCCGGGGCGTCGAGCAGGGTGACGCGGTCGCCGAGGTCCTCGGCCAGCCGGTACAGGGCGGCTTGCACCAGGTGCAGCTTCTGCCGGTGGAACGGCTTCGCGGCGAACGCCGCGGCCGAGCGGATCAGCAGCACGTCCCGGTCGCGGTGCTCCGGCGTGCTGTGGAAGTGCGGGCCGAGCTGGTCGGCGAACAGCCACAGAGCCGTCTGTCCTGACATGCGGCGAACCTAACGCGGACCGGCCGGCTCCGCAGGTCCGGCGGCGTACGTCCGCAGGATTTCCGTGGTGGCGCCCAGAAACCGCGCGACGCTCTCGGCGTGGTCCGGTTCGAGGCCTTCGGTGAGCCGGGTGATCGCGTCGACGAGCGGGGCCAGTGCGGTCCGGACCTCCGCGCGGGCCGGCTCGGTGACGGTGAGGGTGATCCGGCGGCGGTCGCTCGGGTGCGGGCCGCGGCGGACGTGCCCGGCCGCTTCGAGCCGGTCGACGAGCACGGTGGCCGACGCCGAGCGGATCTTGAGCGCGTGGGCGAGCTCGACGGTGCCCATCGGCCCGCCGCCCGCCAGGTGCTGCAGGGCCTGCACGTCGGTCGGGCCCAGCCCGAGCCGCCGGGCCAGGGCCTGCTGCACGTCGTGCGCGAGCGCCAGGAGTTCCCGCAGGGCGAGGTTCACCCGTAGCGCGACGGAGCTGTCTTCCACCCGGCCATCCTAGAGGTCGCTAGACAATCTAGCTAATTTTGCTAGATTGTCTAGCGACCCCGAAGAGAGGCACGTCCGTGGACATCCGTGCGATGAACGCCGAAATGGCGGCGAAGCTGAGCGACGCCCCCGCCGAGACACCACCCGAAGGCGGGTACGCGCTGCGCGTGGTCGAGACGCGCGGGCGCAGCACCGGCACGCCGCGCCAGGTTCCCCTCGCCGTGGTCGCCCGCTCGAACCGCCACTACCTCGTCTCCCCTGTCCGCGACCGCGACTGGGTGGCCAACCTCGCGAGCACGCCGGAATGCGCGCTGCTCTCGGCGGCCGGACGTCAGGAGTGCCGGGCCGAGGAGGTCGGCGGCGCGGAGGCGGCCGAGGTCGTCGCGACGTACCTGGCGGCGATGTCGGTGCCGTGGGCGATCAAGGCGTTCCCCGTCGCGCAGGACGCGACGCCCGCGCAGATCCGCGAGCACCTGCCGGGCATGGCGGTGTTCCGGTTGTCGGACGAGAACTCGGGCAAGGACGAGCGATGAGCGTCGCCATCGCCGGCGGCGGCCCGGGCGGGCTGCTGCTCGGCTACCTGCTCGCCCGCGCCGGCGTCGAGGTCACCGTCCTCGAGTCCCACGCCGACTTCGACCGCGACTTCCGCGGCGACTCCCTGCACCCGTACACCCTCGAGCTGCTCGACCGCCTGGGCCTGGCCGGCGACCTCCTCGAACTCGACCACTTCAAGGCGCGCTCGTTCCGCTTCCACACCCCGGCCGGGACGTACAGCTGCGCCGACTACGACCGCCTCCCGACGCCGTTCGGCTACATCGCCCTGATGCCGCAGGTGCGGTTCCTCGATTTCCTCGCCGAACGCGCGGCCGCGCTGCCGACGTTCACCCTGCGCACGAGCGCCAAGGTCACCGGCCTGCTGGAGGACGCCGACGGGACCGTCACCGGCGTCCGGTACCGGGGCGGCGAGCTGACGGCGTCCCTCGTCGTCGGCGCGGACGGCCGGTTCTCGACCGTCCGCCGCCTGGCCGGGCTGCCGGCGAAGCCGCTGGGCGCCACGACGGACCTGCTCTGGTTCCGGCTGCCGCGCTCCCCCGCCGACCCGGGCGACGCCGACCTCGACCTGTACTTCGGGCGCGACGCCTACGTCGGCGTCCTCGGCGGGGTGCGCGACTGGCAGGTCGGGTACAGCATCGAGAAGGGCAGCTACGCCACCCTTCGGGACAGAGGCGTCGAACCGATCCGCGCGTTCCTGCGCGAGCGCGTGCCGTGGCTCGCCGACCGGGCGCACCTGCTCACCGACTTCACGCAGACGACGTTGCTGTCGGTGGACATCTCCCGCGTCGAGCGGTGGCACCGGCCGGGCCTGCTGCTGCTCGGCGACGCCGCGCACGTGATCTCCCCGGTCGGTGGCAACGGGATCCTGATGGCGGTCCAGGACGCCGTCGCGGCGGCGAACCACCTGGTCCCGGCCCTGCGCCGCGGCGAACCGCCGGACCTCGCCGCGATCCAGGCCGACCGGATCCGGGCGATCGAGCGGGTGCAGGCCGACCAGGTCCGCGTCGAAAAACGGTCGGCGGCGGCCCGCGCCCGCGGCCGGAGCGCGGCCCCGCCGGGCTTCCTCCGGACGCTGTTCGCGATCCCGGCGCTGCGCACCCGCGGCGCCCGGAGCAACGCCTACGGCCCGTTCCCGCCCGCGCTCGACGAATCGGTTCTCGCTCAGCGCCTTCCGTCGTAGGACGTCCAGCCGCCCTGACCTTCGGCGGCCTCGACGTCCGCGTCCGCCGTCGCGGCGTGGGTCATCGCCGCGACCGTCTGCTCGAGCCCCTTCTGCACTTCGCCGCCGTCGGCCTCCCGGACGCTGTGCAGCGTCACCGTGATCCGGGCCGACGCCGGCCCGGCGTCCTCGACGCGCAGCTCGCCGTGGTAGTCGTCCGGCCCTTCGGCACCCCAGCTCAGCGACCGCGTGGCCGCGTCGGTGTGCAGCCACGCCTCGCTTTCGACGCGGTGGCCGTGCACTTCGGCTTCGACGTGCACGCTCTCGCCCCCACGCGGCTCGGCGACCTTCATCTGCGGGAAGTACCGCGGCAGGTTCTCGGGGCGGCTGAGGAAGGCGAACAGCTCGTCGGCGGGCAGGTCCGCCGTCGCGGCGTGCTGGTACTCGGTCATTCTCGGCTCCTCGGCGTCGGCGGCTTCGCCACGCCGGTTACCCAGGTGGTACCGGTTCACACCCGGGCGGTTGGCGAGGCTTCGGGCGGGGAATCCGGATTACATGACGCGCACCGAACCCGCAGCTCCCGTGCCGAGACCGGGGCCAGCCCCCGTCCAGGGCATCGGCATGCTGATCGGCCTCCTGTTCCTGGTTCTCGGCGCGTGCGAGCTGATCCCGGGGGTCACCGCCGATCACCGGCTGTTCGGCGTGTTCGCCGTCTCCGGAGCGTGGACGCTCGTGCACCTGCTCACCGGGGCCGTCGCCGTCTTCAGCAGCCGTTCGTCCGCGCTGGCCAGCCGCTTCCTCGTGGCGGGCGGCGTGCTCTACGTGATTCTGGGGATCGCCGGGCTGCTGCCGCTGCCGGACGCCGTCGACGACTTCATGCCGATGAACACCGCGGGGGTCTGCCTCGCGCTGGGGCTCGGCACCGCGATGGTCATCCTCGGAGCGGGCTGGCTGCGGTACGCGCCCGGTCGGGAACGCTGAGGAACTCCGGGCGCGGGAAGCGCACCAGCGCCGCGGCGAGCAGCACCGCGAGTCCGAAAAGGACATAGCCGTTCCCGGTCAGCTGCTGGAAGAACGACCAGTGGCGCTCCACCTCGCCGCCGCGCGGCCACCACCACTGCGGCCCGGCCACGAACAGGACCGCGCCGGCGCCGGCGAACACCGCGAGCCCGCGCCGCCGGGTGCGGCGCGCCAGCTCCGCCCAGCCCAGCAGCACCACGACGGCCCACACCCAGTGGTGCGTCCACGAGATCGGCGAGACGAGCAGGCCGCCGAGGGCGTTCACCCCGAGCGCGACGGTGCGCTCCCCCGCCACGAGCGCGCGTCGCACACCCACCGCCGTCACCACCAGCACGACCGCCGCCAGCGGCAGCCACCACCCGATCCGCGCGTCGGCGGGCACCCCGGCGCGGGCCAGCAGGCCCAGCAGCGACTGGTTGCCGGCGTAGGTCGGCTCGCCGACGCGGCCGGTGTCCCAGAGCGCCCCGGTCCAGTACCGGACCGAGTCCGCCCCGGCGAGCAGGAACCCGAGCGCCGTCGCCGCCAGGAACGTCACGACGCCGACCACGGCGGCCCGGACGTCCCGGCGGAGCAGGAAGTACAGCAGGAACACCGCCGGGGTCAGCTTCACCGCGGCGGCGACGCCGATCAGCAGTCCGCGCGGCCACTTCGGGGTGTCCACCAGGACGTCCAGCACGACGAGGGCGAGCAGCAGCAGGTCGATCTGGCCCGCGTACACCGTGCGCAGGACCGGCTCGAGCACCTCGGCGAGCAGCAGCACGGCCGTGATCCGCCGCCAGCCACGCAGTCCCGGCGGCAGCACGCCCAGCGCGCCGAGCACGGTCGAGAGCACCACGGCCAGCAGGCCGAGCGTGACCAGCGTCAGCACGAGGCAGGCCAGCCAGTACGGCAGGATCGTCAGCGGCGCCAGCACGATCGCCGCGAACGGCGGGTAGGTGAACAGCAGGAACTGGCCGTCCTGGGTCTGCGGCAGCGTGCCGTACAGGGCGTCGCCGTGCAGCAGCGCGGCCGAGCCCAGCCGGTAGACGTCCAGGTCGACGCGGTACGCCGGGAACCGCACCCGGCCGCCGGTGACCGAGAGGAGCAGCGGCACCAGCAGGAGCAGCTGCGCCCCCAGCAGCACGTACCTGTTCCCCAGCCGTCGCCGCAACCCCCGCACGCGCGCCCCCTTCGTCTCCCACCGCATTCTGTCGGGTCGCCGGGACTGCGCCATCCGGGTATCCCCCGGATCCACCCCGGGGAAATCCGGTTGCCGGGGGTGAGCCGACCGGCCAGCCTGGGCCGATGGGCACTCCGGGCGGCTTCGCCTACCGCGTCGACGAGCGCGGCACCGTGACGATCACCCACCACGGCCGTCCCGCCGGGACGCTCCGCGGGGGCGCCGCCGCGCGCTTCCTCGCGGCCGCCGAGAAGGGCGGCGACCCCCAGCTGCTGATGGCGAAAGCGACGGGCAACTACAAACACGGCAACGAACGCCAGGCCCGCGACCACGCGCGCAACCGAGGGCGCTGAGCCGGCCGCCGCGGGCATACCCTGTCCCCCGGCGTCCCCGGGGGCGGGGCGCCGGGGGGTGAGGAGACGATGGGCGAGCTCGCCGGGCGCGACTGGGAGCTTTCCCTGCTCGTCGCACGGGCCAGGAAGGCCGCGGCCGGGGACGGACAGGCCGTCCTGCTGCGCGGACCGGCCGGGATCGGGAAGACGCGGCTGCTCGCGGCCGTGCTCGACGAGCTCGACCACGTCGCCGCCACCGTGCTCACCGCCCGCTGCCCGGAGTCCGGGTCCGCCGCCTACCAGGCCGTCCGCGAGCTGTTCGCGCCGCTCGGCCCGGCCGCCGCCGAGTCCGCGCCGCTCGCCCGGCCGGCGCTCGCCACCGGGCGCACCGACCCGGCCGGCGACACCTACGCCGTGATGCACGGCCTCTACTGGCTCGCCGCCGACCGCACCGCCGACGGGCCGCTGGTGCTCGCCGTCGACGACGTCCAGTGGTGCGACGAAGCCTCGCTGCGCTGGCTCGGGTTCCTGCTGAGGCGCGCCGAAAACCTGCCACTGCTGGTCATCCTGACCCAGCGGACCGGCCACGGGACGCCCAGCCCGGCGCCGCTGGGCGAGCTCGGCTGCGCGGCCGTCGACCTGGGCCCGCTGCCGGAGGACGCCGTCGCCGACGTCCTCCGGGCCCGGTTCGCGACACCGCCGGAGCCCGCCTTCGCGGCCCGCTGCGCCGAGGTGACCGGCGGCAACCCCTTCCTGCTCGACCGCGTCGTCACCCGGCTGCGGGCCGGGCGCGTCCCGCCGGACGACGCGCACCTGGCCACGCTCGAGGAGCACGGTCACGACGTCGTCGCGCGCACCCTGCTGACCCGCCTGCCGCCCGCCACCCTCGCCGTCGCCCGGGCCATCGCGGTGCTGGACGGCGAAGACCTCGAGCTCGTCGCGGCCCTCGCCGGCACCCAGCCGGGGCCGGCCGCCGCGGCCGTCCGCGCCCTGCGGGCCGACGACCTGCTGCGGCCCGACGACCTCCGCTACACCCACGACCTGATCCGCACCGCCGTCCTCGACCCGGTGCCGGAGGCGGAGCTCGCGGCCCTGCGGACCCGCGCGGCGACGCTGCTCGACGTCCGCGGCCGCGCCCCGGAGGACGTCGCCGTCCTGCTGCTGCTCCTGCCCGGGCCGCCCGAGACGTGGATGGTGACGGTGCTGCGGGAAGCCGCTGCCGTCGCCGAAGAGCGCGGCGCGCCCGCGGCCGCCGCCCGGTACCTGGACCGCGCGCTCGCCGCGGACCAGACGCAGGCCGCGGTGCGGGCCGACCTCGCCCGGGTGCTCGCGCAGGTCGATCCGCCCGCGGCCCTGGCCCACCTGGAGCGCACCCTGGGCCTGGTCCCCGGCCCGCGGGAGCAGGTGCCGCTGGCGGTGCAGTACGCGATGACGTCGATGAGCGCGCAGAACTCGCTCAAGTCGTTCGAGCTGGTCGGCACGGTGCTGGACGCGCTGGAGCGCGAGATCGGCCCGGATCCGGCGCCGGCGGACCGGGCGCGGCGGGCGATCGCGCAGTCCGCGCTGATCATGTCCGGCATCGACGAGAAGAGCACGGTCGGGCCGGTGGCCGAGCGGTTCCGCGATCTGACGCCGCCGCCGGGTGAGACGCCGGAAGAGCGTCAGCTGCTGGCCATGCTCGCGACCCTGCGCACGCTGCGGGGCGCGCCCGCGGCCGGTCTCGCCGCCGAGGCCCGGCAGGTGCTCTCGGTCGGTGACGTCGCCCCGGGCGGCTGGTCGGTGCTGGGCGCGGTGCTCACGCTGCACCTCGCCGACGAGACCGCGACGTCGCTGGCCGCGCTCGACGGGCTGCTCACCCACGCGCAGCGCTCCGGTGAGGCCTGGACGTGCGCGGTCGGCGCGAGCATGCGCGCGCTCGTCCGGCTGGGGACCGGGGACGTCGCCGACGCGCTCGCCGACGCCGAGTTCGCGCACCGGATCGTCACCCAGGAGTCGTGGGGCGAGAACGTCGCGATGACCCAGGCGGTGCTGGCCTCGGCGCTGGTCCGCCACGGCGATCCCGCGCGGGCGCTGGAGGTCGCGCGCAGCGTCACCCGGCCGCGGATCGACCGGTTCACGCTCGAGTACCACTGGCTCCTGATGGCCCGGGCCCAGGCGCTGGCCGGCACCGGGGACGCCGAGGGCGCGCTCGCCGACCTGTTCGCCTGCCGCGACAGCCTGGCCGAAGCGGGCATCGGGAACCCGCTGTTCGCGCCGTGGTGGTCCGACGCCACCCGGCTGCTCCAGCACCTCGGCCGTGACGGCGAAGCGTGGCCGGCCGTCGAGGAGGCCGAGGAGCAGGCCGCCACCTGGGGCACGCCGCGCGCGCTCGGCATGGCCCGGCTCGCGCGCGCGGTCCTCACCCCGGGCGACGCGGGCCTGGACCTGCTCGCCGAGACCGCGGACCAGCTGGCGGCCACACCCGCGCGGCCGGTGTACGCGGAAGCCGAGTACCTGCTGGGCCGGCGGCTGCTGGAACGCGGCGACGCCAAGGGCGCGCGGGACCGGCTGCGCCGCGCCATCGACGTCGCCGTGCGCTGCCAGGACCGGCCCCGGCTGGACCTGGCGGTGACGGCGCTGGCCGACGCGGGCGGCCGGATGCGGCGCGGCACCGGCTCCCCCGCCGACACCCTCAGCGGCAGCGAGCGGCGGGTCGCGGAGAAGGCCGCGGCGGGCGCGACCAACCGCGAGATCGCCGAATCGCTGTTCCTGACGGTCCGGACCGTGGAGCTGCACCTGACGAACGTGTACCGCAAGCTGGGCCTCAAGGGCCGAGCCGGCCTGGCCGGCGCCCTGCAACGGCCGCCTTCGCCGCGGTAGCGCGTTTTCCTCGCTGCGGGTGCTGTGTGCAGCCGCCCCGGCGGACACCCTTCTCGCCGCGGACTCGCGCGTGCCCACCACGGTGCGCTGCGAGGACCGACCGCCCTCGCCGCGCACCACACCCGGACAGGTCCACCGGGCCGGTCATACAGCCGAGACAGGGACCTCGCCGCTCCAGCGAGCACCCCACCCACCGCAGCCTCGCGCACGCCCACCACAGCGCGCCCTGCACCGACCACCCTCACCGCGAAGCACCCCACCCGGACAGGTCCAGCGGGCCCGGCCATGCAGCCGAGACAGGGACCTCGCCGCTCCAGCGAGCACCCCACCCGCTGCGCGGTCGCGCGTGCCCACCACAGTGCGCGGCCTGCACCGACTGCCCTCTCCCGGACAGGTCCGCCGGGCCGGTCACGCGGCCGAGACAGGGACCTCGCCGCTCCAGCGAGCACCCCACCCGCTGCGCGTTCGTGCGTGCCCACCACGGTGCGCGCCCTGCACCGACTGCCTCGCCGCGAAAGCGCCTCCGGGAGATGTCCGCCGGGCCGGTCATGCGGCCGACGCGGGGACCTCGCCGCTCCAGCGGACACCCCACCGTAGACGCGCACGCCCACCACGGTGCGGGGCGAGGACCGACCGCCCTCGCCGCGATAGCGCCCCTCCCGGGCAGGTCCGCCGGGTTGGTCGTGCAGCCGAGGCGGAACCTAACCGCCCCAGCCGGCTGCAGACTCGCACGCGGCGAGGCGAGCACCTCGGCATGCGGATAACCAGCGCCCTTTCCGCGCCGCCCGGGCTGCGGCATGCTGGCCACGTGGCCTACGACGTGCAGAAGATCCGCGAGCACTTTCCCGCGCTGAGCGAAGGCGCCGCCCACTTCGACGGACCGGGTGGTTCCCAGGTCCCCGACGTCGTCGGCGAGGCGGTGGCCGGCACGCTGTGCTCGGCGATCGCCAACCGCGGCTTCGTCACGCCCGCCGAGCGGCGCGCCTCCGACGTCGTCGCCAAGGCTCGCCAGGCCGCGGCGGACCTGCTCGGCGCGTCCCCGGAGGGCGTCGTCTTCGGCCGGAGCATGACGCAGCTGACCTACGACTTCGCCCGCACCCTGGCCAAGAACTGGGGCCCCGGCGACGAAGTCGTCGTCACCCGGCTCGACCACGACGCGAACATCCGGCCCTGGGTGCAGGCCGCCGAGGCCGTCGGCGCCACCGTGCGCTGGGCGGACTTCGACCCCGCGACCGGCGTCCTCGCGACGGACGCCGTCGCCGGGCTGCTGACCGAGCGGACCCGGCTCGTCGCCGTCACCGCCGCGTCCAACCTGCTCGGCACCCGGCCCGACGTCACCGCGATCGCCGCCGCGGCGCACGACGCCGGTGCGCTGGTCTACGTCGACGGTGTCCACCTCACCCCGCACGCCGTCGTCGACGTCGCGGCGCTGGGTGCGGACTTCTACGCGTGCTCGCCGTACAAGTTCCTCGGCCCGCACCTCGGGATGGTCGCCGCCGCGCCGGCGTTGCTGGAGACGCTGCACCCGGACAAGCTGCTGCCCGCGACGGACGCCGTACCGGAACGCTTCGAGCTGGGCACCCTCCCGTACGAGCTGCTCGCCGGGACGACGGCGGCCATCGACTTCCTCTCACACCTCGATCCCGGTCCCGGCCTGCGCCGCGAACGGCTGCCTCGGTCACTGAAAGCGTTGGAGGAGCACGAAAACGCGCTGCTCACGCGCCTCGAGACGGGCCTGGCCGCCATCCCCGGCGTCACCCAGTACGGCGCGCCCGACCGGCACCGCACGCCGACCGTGCTGTTCTCCATCAAGGAGGTCGCCCCGCAGCAGGCCTACATCTTCCTGGCCGAGCAAGGGGTGAACGCGCCCGCGGGCACCTTCTACGCGATCGAGACCGCCCGTCACCTCGGGATCGGCGACGCCGGCGCGGTGCGCGCCGGGATCGCCCCGTACACCACCGAAACCGACGTCGACCGCCTCGTCTCCGGCGTGGCCGCGCTGGCCGTCGGCTGAGGGTCGTGGGGGGGGGACACTGTGTTTAACATGGTTAGACAAGCACACCCCGAGCGGGGCCGGGGGGTGGCGGCCGGGCGGGGGGGGCCCCGGGCCCCCCCCCGGGGGGGGCGGGGGGGGGCCGGGGGCCCCCC
>NZ_JBICSQ010000065.1:0-51612 GCF_043197175.1 Amycolatopsis sp. NPDC049252 | reverse complement strand
GTCGCCGCCTCCGGGACGGCGGTCGTCGCGGCCATCGTCATCGCGCTGACGGCCGGCGGCGGGACGCAGGAGATCCCCGCCGTGGCCCAGGTGCCGCCACCGGTCGTCCAGCCGGTCCAGCCGCCACCGCCGAAGCCGCAGCCGCCCGCCCCGCAGCCACCGGCCCCGCCCGCTCCCCCGGCACCGCCCGCCGCGCCTCCGGTCGTGCCCGCGCCGCCGCCGGTGGCCCCGCCCGCGCAGCAGCCGCCCGCACCCGCGCCGGCCCCCACGCCGACCCCCACGACGGCGCCGCCCGCCCCGGCCTCGCCGTCGATGTCCGCGACGACCCCGCCGGACGGCGTCGAGCTGCAGCCCGGCGCCGGGCCCGTCAGCCTGCCGATCACCGTGCGCAACGACGGTGGCGGCGCGTCCGAGCCGGTGGTCGCCGCGCTGAAGCTGCCGCCGGGAGTCCGCGCGGTCGAGACGGGCGGTGGCGGCGCGGCGATGGCGTTCGCGCCGGACGCGGCCGCTCCGATCTCGGTGAACTGCCCGGGCGGCGAGGGCACGGTGACGTGCAAGACGGGTGTCGGCCTGCAGCCCGGCCAGAGCGCGACGCTCAACTTCCGGCTCGAAGCCGACGACGACGCGACCGGCGGCAAGGTGACCGGCTCGGTCACGGCCGGCGTGCAGATCAGCGTCGACATCAGCGTCAAGGTCACCGTGAAGCAGCCACCGGACGCCGTGGTCCTGGAAGCGGAGGGCGACGGGCTCTCGGCGTTCCCCTGGACCCGCAACCCGCTGGTCTACGTGCGCGTCCGCAACACCGGCGAGACGACCAGGCCGGTCACGGTCACCTTCGACCACGCGCTCTGGCAGTGGTGGAGCCTGCGCGGCTTCCCGTGCACACCGACCGCGGCGGGCGCGACCTGCACGACGACCGGCGCGGTGGCCCCCGGCCAGCACGTCAACCTGTGGGTGCGGCTGAAGGGCCGTCCCGACGACGGGCAGGTGACGATCGGGGCGCAGCTCGGCAAGGCGTCGGCGGGGCCGGTGACCGTCGACTTCGGCTGCTGGCACCACTGGTGCGGCAAGGACCCGCTGCCGCCGACCCCGACGACCACCCCGTCCACGCCCTCGACGTCGGCCACGACGCCTTCGAAACACAAGCCGTCTCCGACGAAGACCGCCACACCGCCGGCGAAGACGGAAACCGAACCGACAAAAACCCCACCGGCGTCGTCGACCACTTCAAGCGCCCCGCCCGTTCCCGGCAAACCGGGCGCCAAGCAGCCGACGGTCACCCCCGAAAAGGGTTTCGGCTGGCTGACCGGGTAGCGTCCGCGCGGTGCGCGAGCTGCTGAAAAAGCATCGCGAGCTCCTCCGCTTCGCCGTTGTCGGCGGGATCAGCTTCGTGATCACGATGTCCGTCAACTACGGCCTGAAGTTCACCGTGCTGCGGACCCACCCGGTCACGGCGCTGATGATCGGCGTCCTGGTCGCGACGATCTTTTCCTACGTCGCCAACCGCGAGTGGTCCTTCCGCACCCGCGGCGGCCGCGAGCGTCACCACGAGGCCGCGCTGTTCTTCCTGATCAGCGGGATCGCGCTGGGCCTGAACGCGCTGCCGCAATGGTTCTCGCGGTACGTCCTCCACCTCCAGGCGCCGCAGCTCTCCCCGCTCGGCGTCGAAGTGGCCGACTTCGTCAGCGGCATCATCATCGGCACCCTGCTCGGCACGGTGTTCCGCTGGTGGGCGTTCAAGAAGTGGGTTTTCCCGGACGAGGACGCCCGATCGCTGGCCGAAGCCGTCGAAGCCGTGGACGATCCGGACATTCACGGCAGCAAGGCTGCCTGAACCACAGGTCACGGCGGTGTGCTCCTAGACTGGCCGTTGTGACCGTTGTGGAAACCGTGCTCAAGCGGACGCCGGAGCCACTGCGTTCGGTGCTGATCAAGCACCGGGAGCTGCTGAAGTTCGCGATCGTGGGCGGCACGACGTTCCTCGTCGACAACGGCGTCTGGTACTTCCTGAAGCTCTCGGTGCTGGAGTCGAAACCGACCACGGCCAAGGCGATCGCGATCATCGTCGCGACGATCGTGTCGTACATCCTCAACCGCGAGTGGTCGTTCCGCACCCGCGGCGGGCGGGAACGCCACCACGAGGCCGCGCTGTTCTTCGTGATCAGCGGCATCGCGGTCGTGGTGAACCTGATCCCGCTGTACGTCTCGCGGTACGTGCTGGACCTCGAGGTCCCCCACGTGACGCGGCTGGTGCAGGAGGTCGCGGACTTCGCGAGCGGGTCGATCATCGGCATGCTGCTGGCGATGTTCTTCCGCTTCTGGGGCTTCAAGAAGTGGGTCTTCCCGGACGAGCTGGGTGAGCGGCGCCGGGACGGCGACTCGGTGACCCGCCTGCGCTGACCGCGCCCCGTAAAAGTACTTGTCTCCTGACATGTAGTTGTCTACAGTCCACTTCGTCAGTGTTCCTTCGTGAGGACGCCGTCCGGATTCGCACCGGGCGAGCGGGACGATTCGAGGTGGTTTCCGAGCGCGAAGAGGTCGCATCCGTCCGCGGATGACGATGGAGCCTTTTCCCGACTCGACGCCGGCGCGTTTTCCAGCGCGTCCGGACATCTCTCGTCCCCTCTTCACGAGGACATCCCTTGATCACAATCGCGCCTTCGCGCGCCCGAAAACTCGCCCTCGCCGGGCTGTTCCTGTCCGTTTTCCTCGCGATGCTCGACGCCCAGGTCGTCGCCACCGCGCTCCCCCGGGTCGCCGCCGAGTTCGGCGGGACCGGGGCCTACGCCTGGGTCACCACCGCCTACCTGCTCGCCGGGAGCGTCACCGCGCCGATCCACGGCAAGCTCGGTGACGTCTTCGGGCGCAAACGTGTGCTCCTGGGCGCACTCGCCCTCTTCCTGCTCGGTTCCCTCGCCTGCGGCCTGGCGCCGTCGGCCGGGCTGCTCGTCGCCGGGCGTGTCCTGCAGGGCGCCGGCTCCGGCGGCCTCTTCGTCTCCGTGGGCGCTTCACTCGGCGAAATGTTCACGCCCCGCGAAGGCGCGAAGTACTTCGGGTGGTTCTCGATCTGCTTCGCCGTCGCCTCGCTCGCGGGGCCCGTAGTCGGCGGGCTGTTGACCGGGGTGGCCGGGTGGCGGTCGATCTTCCTGGTCAACCTGCCGCTCGGCCTGCTCGCCGTCGTGCTGCTCAAGCACCTGGACCTGCCGCGGCGGCGCAAGGACGCCCCGTTCGACTTCGCCGGTGTCGTCCTGCTCGGCGTGACGATCACCGGGTTCACGCTGCTGACGCCGTGGTCGACCACCCTCGGCGCCGCGGCCGCCGGCACCTTCGTCCTCGTCGAACGACGGGCGAAAGCGCCCGTGCTTCCGCTGCGGCTCTTCCGCGACCGGACCTTCACGGTGTCCGTCGTGCTCAGCGTGCTCGCCGGGTTCGCCTTCCTCGGCTCGATCAACTACATCGCGGTCTTCCTGCAGGCCGACGCCGGCCCGGCGGAAGGCGGCCTGCGGCTCGTGCCGATGACGATCGCCGTGGCGGTCTCCTCGGCCGTCGCGAGCCGGGTCATCGCCCGCACCGGTCACTACCGCTGGGCGCCGCGGCTGAGCACGGCACTCGGCCTGCTCGCGGTGCTCGGCCTGACGACGCTGGACGAACACAGCCCGCTCCCGGCCGTCCTCGGCTGCCTCGTCGTCTTCGGGCTCGCGGCCGGGCTCAACCTACAGGTCCTCGCGCTGGCCACGCAGAACACCGCGCCGGCCGCGGATCGGGGCGCGGTCGCCGCCGGCGTCAACCTCGCCCGCGCGCTCGGCTCGGCCCTCGGCCCGGTCGCGCTCGGCTTCGCCTACCGCGCCGGGACCCACGGCGTCTTCGTCGCCCTGCTGCCCGTGCTCGCGCTCGCCCTCGTGACGGCGTTCGCGCTCCCGCACATCCCGCTGCGCGACCACCACTAGGAGAACCCCATGATCTTCGTCCTCGGTGCCACCGGCAAGGTCGGCCGCGCCCTCGTCCCTGCCCTGCTCGACGCCGGTGCCGCGGTCCGCGCGCTGACGCGTGACCCGGCCAAGGACCGGATCGACCGGCGGGCCGACGTCGTCCAGGCCGACCTTGAAACCGCCGATCTGCCCGCGCTGTTCGACGGCGCGGACCGCGTTTTCGTGCTCACACAAGGGTCCCGGCGCGAGGGAGCCATCGCGCGGGCCGCCGCCGACGCCGGTGTCACCCACCTCGTCAAGCTGTCCACCACCGGTGTCCACTTCGGACAGACGGATCCGATCACCCGCGCCCACGCCGAAGCCGAGCAGGCCGTCCGCGAAGCCGGTCCGGCGTGGACGATCCTGCGGCCCGGCGCGTTCATGGACAACCGTTTCGCCTGGGTGCGCACGATCCGTGAGGAGAACGCCGTGTACGTGCCCGAAGGTGACCCGGCGTCCGCGCTGGTACACGTCCGGGACATCGCCGCGGTCGCCACCCTCGCGCTCACGACGTCCGGCCACGAAGGCGCGACCTACGAGCTGACCGGCGGCGAAGCACTCACCACCGAACAGCAGGTCGCCGTTATTTCCGAAGCGACCGGCCGCACGATCAAGTACGTCGAAGAGCCCGAAACCGCCGCGCGCGAACGCATGACGCGGATGTACGGCTGGCCCGCCGAAGCCGTCGACGGCTTCTTCGCGCTCAAGCGGGAGTCCGCCGCGCACGAGCACGTCGTCTTCGGCACCGTCGCGCGGTTGCTCGGCCGGCCGCCGCGAACGTTCCCGGAGTGGGCGCGTGAGAACGCGGCCGCGTTCGCCTCCCATTACCGGGGGTGACGTGCTCGTCGCGGGGGAGCTAGCGCGGGACGCGCTCCGCGGGCCAGCGCACCTCGGGCACGTCGCTGGGCTTGGGGACCTTGAGGAACAGGCTGAACACGGCCGGACGGCGGTTCGACAGCTCCAGCCGCCCGCCGTCGGCCTCGACCAGGGCCCGAGCGAGCGCCAGCCCGACACCCGTGGAGCCGCCGCCGGAGAAGCCGCGTTCGAAGATGTGCGGGGCGAGCTCGTCGGGGACGCCGGAGCCGGTGTCGCTGACCTCGATCACGACGGTGCCCTCGGCGTCGCCGCGGCGGCCGACCACGCTGACCGTGCCCGAGCCGTGGCGCAGCGCGTTGTCCAGCAGGACGCCGACGACCTCGCGAAGGCGGCCGGGCGTGGCCCGCGCCATCAGCCCGTCGGCGACGCGCATCCGCAGGTTGCGGCCTTCCGAGCGGAGCAGCTCGCGCCACTCCTGGGACATCTGGGGCAGCTGGTGGGGCAGGTCGACGGGTTCGGCACCGACCTCGCGCGCCGCGCGCGCGGCCGCCAGCAGCCCTTCGAGCGCCTCGGCGAGCCGGTCGGCCTGCTCCTGCGCGGCCTTCGACTCGTCGGCCACCTCGCCGTCCGGGTGCATGGTCAGCGGCTCCAGCCGCAGCTGCAGCGCGGTCAGCCGGCTGCGCAGCTGGTGCGAGACGTCCCCGACCAGCTGCCGTTCCCGCTGCACGAGCTGGGCGAGCGCCGAACCGGACGCGTCCAGGGCCTCGGCGACCATGTCGAGCTCGCCGACGCCGTAGCGGCTGGTGTCGGGCCGGAAGTCGCCGCCGCCGAGGCGGGACGCGCGTTCGGCGACGTGCCGCAGGGGTTTCGCCAGCCGCCGCGCCGTCACCAGCGCCACCACCGCGCCGGTGCCGATCGACAGCAGCACCAGCAGGATGACGACGAGCGTCACGGTCGTCTGCCGCTCGTGCATCGGGCCGGCCGGGACGGCGATCTCGACCTTGCCGTCGCGGGCCAGGTCGGCCGACTCGGTGACGGTGTCGTCGCCCGGGTCGCTGCCGTAGCGCTTCTCGATCTGGTTGCTGGCGCGCACGGTCAGCAGGCCGTTGGCCGGGACCGCGGCCCGCACCTGGTCGAGGTCGATGTCCTGGCCGTTCGCGATCTCCGTGTCGAGGATCGCCGCCGCGGCGCGGGCGTTCTCGGCGAGCGTCTCCCGGTAGCTCGACTCGATCTGCCAGCTCGCGACGATGCCCAGCGGGATGCCGAGGACCGCCGCCGTCACCGCGACGGCGAGCAGGATGGCCAGCAGGATGCGGCGGCGCACGGCTTATTCGGCGTTGAAGCGGAAGCCGACGCCGCGGACCGTGGCGATCCGGCGTTCGCCGTCGTGGGTCTTGCTGCTGCGGCCGGCGGCCTCGTCCCCGGCGATGGCGAGCTTCCGCCGCAGCCACGACATGTGCATGTCGAGCGTCTTGGACGTCTTCGACTCGAGGTCGTTCCAGACCTCGGCGAGGATCTCGTCGCGGCTGACGACCTGCCCGGCGCGGCTCATGAGCACGCGCAGCAGCTCGAACTCCTTGTTCGCCAGCTGCACCTCGTGCAGGTCGACGGTGACGAGCCGGGCTCCGAGGTCCATCCGCACCCCGCCGGCCTCGAGCACCTCGGGCACCCGGCGGCGCAGCAGCGCGCGGATCCGGGCGAGGAGCTCGGCCAGCCGGAACGGCTTGGCGACGTAGTCGTCGGCGCCCGCGTCGAGGCCGACGACGAAGTCGACCTCGTCGGTGCGCGCGGTGAGCATCAGGACGGGTAGCTCGGTGCCGTTGGCCCGGAGGCGACGGCAGACCTCGAGACCGTCCATGCCGGGCAGCCCGAGGTCCAGCACGAGCAGGTCGACTTTCTGGGCGGCGGTGGCGTCGAGCACCGAAGGGCCGTCGGTGACGACGTGGATCTCGTATCCCTCACGTTCGAGGGCGCGGGAGAGCGGTTCGGCGATGGCCGGATCGTCTTCGGCAAGTAGGACCATGCTCACCTGGTCAACTCTACGGCGGTGAGGCGTGAAACCATCGTGACCGTGCCTGGCTACGGAGATGATCTGGCCCTCGCCACCCGGCTGGCTGACGCCGCCGACGCGATCACGACGGCGCGGTTCCGCGCCCTGGACCTGAGGATCGAGCGCAAGCCCGACCGCACCCCGGTGACCGACGCGGACACCGCGGTCGAAGACGCGATCCGCTCGGTGCTGGCCGCCGAGCGCCCGGACGACGCGGTGCTCGGCGAGGAGCGCGGCGGATCGGCCGCGACGGGCCGGGCGTGGGTGCTCGACCCGATCGACGGCACCAAGAACTTCCTCCGGGGTGTACCCGTCTGGGCGACCCTGATCGCGCTGGTCGTCGACGGCGACCCCGTGGTCGGCATGATCAGCGCCCCGCTGCTGGGCCGCCGCTGGTGGGCGGCCGCGGGTTCGGGTGCCTTCTCTTCCGACACCGCCGGGACGCGTCAGCTGTCGGTTTCTGGTGTTTCCTCCCTTTCGGACGCCTATCTGTCCACAACGGACCTGAACTCGTGGACGAAGTACCACTCGCGCGAGAAGTACCTGGACCTGGTGGACGCGTGCTGGGAGACCCGCGCGTTCGGCGACTTCTGGCACCACGTCCTGGTCGCCGAGGGCGCGATGGACGTGGCGGCGGAGTGCATCGTGAACCCGTGGGACGTCGCGGCGGCACAGGTGATCGTCACCGAGGCGGGCGGCCGGTTCAGCGACCTGGCCGGGCTGGGCCGGTACGACAACGGGAGCGCGTTGTCGACGAACGGCCTGCTGCACGACGACGTCCTGGGGATCCTCAAGCGTTAACGGGATAGGCCGCCTGGCGGGCACTTCTTGACCGGCCGGAACCACCGGTGGTTCACTCCCAGTGCTCGCCGGGTCACCGTGTCTTCTGACAACGTTGTCAGCCCGCGGTGATCCGCTCACCCCGGGAGGAAGAGCATGCGCAGAGTCGTCACCGCGGCTTTGATCATTCCCCTGGTCACGGCCGTGGCCAGTCCCGCTGTCGCCGAGACCCAGAGCCGAGACCTCGCCGCCTACGTCAACCCGTTCGTCGGCGCGAAAGCCGGCGACACCCCCGAGACCAACACCTACGCCGGCGACACGTTCCCCGGCGCCGACGTCCCGTTCGGCATGGTGCAGTGGAGCCCCGACACGCCCCTGCAGCCCAAGCCGCCCGCCGGCCAGGGCCGCTACTACGCCCACGACCGCGACGGCGGTTACGCCTGGGAGGAGAACCAGCTCCGCGGCTTCAGCCTCACCCACTTCAACGGCGCCGGCTGCGGCGGCGCGGCCGGTGACGTCCCGTTCCTGCCGTTCGCCGGGCAGATCAGCACCTCGCCCGCGGTCGACAGCACCAAGTACTTCCCCACCTTCAGCCACGCCAACGAATCCGCGTCACCCGGCTACTACAAGGTGACCACCGACTCCGGCATCACCACCGAGCTGACCGCGACCCAGCACTCCGGCCTCGGCCGCTTCACCTTCCCGAAGAACTCCCCCGCGACGCTCCTGATCGACGTCGCGCAGTCCGCGATGGGCAGTGACGACGCGTCCGTGACCGTCGACCCGGCCAAGCGGACCGTCGAGGGCTGGGTCTCCAGCGGGCACTTCTGCCGCGGCCCCAACACCTACAAGGTCTACTTCACCGCGTCCTTCGACCAGCCGTTCACGACGTCCGGCACCTGGCAGAACGCCACCGTAACGCCGAACGCGACCAGCGCCCACGGCGGCGACCTGAGCAAGGCGACCTGGGACAAGCAGGTCGTCACCGCCGACGGCGGCTCCGGCGCCTACCTGAGTTTCGACCCGGCCAAGCCGGTGCAGGTCCGCGTCGGCCTGTCCTATGTGGACGCCGCCGGTGCGCGGCTGAACGTCGCCGCGGAGCAACGTCACGACTCCTTCGAGACGGTCAAAGCCCAGGCCCGGCAAACCTGGAACGACCGGCTGCGGCAGATCACCGTCGAAGGCGGCACGGACGCGGCCACGCGCACCTTCTACACCGCGCTCTACCACACCCTGTTGCAGCCCAACGTCTTCTCCGATGTGGACGGTCGTTACCCGGGCTTCGACAAGGCGATCCACCGCGCGAAACCGGGCCACGCGCAGTACGCGAACTTCTCCGGCTGGGACACCTACCGCGACGAGGTCCAGCTGCTCTCGATGCTCGCGCCGCACGAGGCCGCCGACATGGCGCAGTCCATGCTCAACCAGGCGAACCAGGCCGGCGGGGTCTGGGACCGCTGGTCGCAGAACAACGACTTCATGGGCGTGATGGGCGGCGACCCGTACCACTCGATCATCGCCAGCACGTACGCCTTCGGTGCCACGGACTTCGACGCGGCGCAGGCGTTGAAGTCCATGGTCACCGGCGCCACGCGCGTGCAGCAAGCCGGTGAACGCGCCCTCGAGCGCCCCGGCCTGTCCGATTACCAGACGCTGGGCTACCACCCCAACAACGTCTCGGACATGCTCGAGGACACGACCGCCGACTTCGGCATCGCCCAGCTCGCGCGGCGCCTCGGCGACCCGAAGACGTACCAGCAGTTCATGACCCGCGCCCAGTACTGGGAGAACGTCTACAACCCGGCCACCGGCTACCTGCAGACCCGGATGCGCGACGGGCAGTTCCTCTCGCCGTTCGATCCCGCGGAGTACCAGGAAATGCGCTACCAGGAAGGGAACGCGGCACAGTACACGTGGATGGTGCCCTACAACGTCCGCGGCCTCTTCGACGCGATGGGCGGCGACGACGCCGTCAAGAAGCGTCTCGACTTCTTCTTCACGAAGCTGAACAGCGACGCCAGTTCGCCGTACGCGTTCATGTCGAACGAGCCGTCGTTCGAGGTGCCGTGGGAGTACGCCTACGCGGGCGCGCCGTCGAAGACCCAGGACATCGTGCGCCGCTCGGCGGAGCTGCTGTTCAAGCCGACCGAGGACGGCCTGCCCGGCAACGACGACCTCGGCGCGACGTCGGCGTGGTACGTCTTCGCCGCGCTCGGCATGTACCCGGAGGCGCCCGGCCGCGCCGAGATGGTGCTGGCCAGCCCGATGTTCCCGAAGATCACGCTCACCCGGGCGACCGGGCAGCGGATCACGATCACCGCGCCCGGCGCGTCCAGCTCGGTGAAGTACGTGAAGAGCCTGAACGTCAACGGGAAGGCGAGCACGAAGCCGTGGCTGCCGGAGTCGTTCGCGGTGAACGGCGGACGGCTCGACTTCACGCTCGGCACGTCGCCGACGTCGTGGGGCTCCGGTGCTTCGGACGCGCCGCCGTCCTTCCGCGACGGTGAGGTGCCGGTGCGGGGTCGCGTCGGCCCGGGCCGGATCGTCGCTGCACCGGGCGGTCCCCCGGCGACGGCGACCGTCATCGCCGAGGGCATCACCGGCCAGGGCCAGGTCACCTGGCACGCGAAGCCGCCGGCCGGCATCACCGTGACGCCGTCGAGCGGGACGCTCACGGTGGGCGCTCACGGGACGTCGTCACAGCAGGTTCGCGTGGCCGCGGCCGCGGGGACACCGGACGCGTACACCAGCGTGCCGGTGGAGTTCGGCGGGCAGCTCCCGTCGTACCTGCCGGTGACCGTCGGGACGCCGGGGACGCTGCAGGCGGCGAGCACGAACGTCGGCGTCACGGACGACCGGTTCGTCCAGTACGGCGACTTCGGCGGGACGGACCTCTACCCCGGCCAGTTCGCCTACTCCGCGCAGGGCCTGGCCACGAGCGGCGTCAAGCCGGGCGCGAAGGTGCGGGAGTTCACCTGGCCGTCGAGCCCGGCCGGCTCACCGGACAACGTGATCGCCGCGGGGCAAACGCTGGCGGTGGACGCCCCGGCGGGTGCGACGAAGCTGTCGTTCCTCGGCTCGGCGACCGGCGGTGACGCGCAGGGCAGCGTGACCGTCACCTACACCGACGGCTCGACGCAGCAGGGCGCGCTGGGCCTGTCGGAGTGGCTGCTGAAGGGCGGCGCGGAGACCCCGCAGTTCGGGAACACCGTCGTCGCGCAGGTGCCGTACGTGAACTCGGCCTTCCCGCGGTACATGTTCCGGCTGTCGCGGCCGTACACATCGTACCTGTTCGCGACGGCGCCGATCGCCCTGAACCCGGCCAAGCAGGTCAAGTCCGTCACCCTGCCCACCTCGACCGGCCCCGCTGCGGCGCACGTCTTCACCTGCGCCGTGTCCTAAGTCCGTGAATGTCGCATTGAGGGACTCTAAGTCCCTCAATGCGACATTCACGGCTTTCACTTGCCGGGCAGCAGGCCGACGGCGCCGCGGGCGACCTGCGCCCAGGCCAGCCGGCCGAAGAGGTAGTGGCACGCGACCTGTTCGCTGGTGAACCGCGCCCAGTCGTAACGGTTGCCCTGCTCGCGCCAGAACACCTCCCACGCCTCGTCCTCGCCCTGCATCAGGCACCAGGCGTTGTCGACCTCGGCGCCGAGCGAGACGACTTCCGGCGGCACTCCCAGTACCCCGAGCCAGCGCTGGATCGACTGCGTGTTCATGCGTCCTCTCCCTTGGCCTCGGCCAGGTAGCCGAGGGTGACGAGCTCGTCCGCCCCCAGCAGGGCACGGTACCGGGTGCCGCCGCCGACCTGGCCGAACCAGTGCGCGGACTCCGAGCGCCACATCGGCACCCGCCGCACCACGACGTAGCGCCGGTATTCGGCGTCGCGCATCGCGGGCGGCAGGGAGCGTTCCGCGAACGGTGTCCCGTCCGCGGCGAAAACCCGCCCGTACGCCGGCCCGAAGCGGTCGAGCACGGTGTTGACCGGCACCATCACCGGCTCGGCGAAGTACAGCCCGCCTTCGGGGTACTGCTCTCCCGGCGGCCAGGCGTACTCGGGCCCGAGCGGGCCGTCGCCGACGACGAACCGGCGAATCCACACCGCCTGCGTCGCGTGCGCGTACGGGACGTAGTTCGCGGTGACGTACCGCGGCACCGGCAGCGGCGCCGCGGTCGGCGACCGGCGGAAGCCCGCGGTGACGTTGGTGAGGGCCTGGTCGTCGAAGATCAGCCGGGCGTCCGGGTGGTCGTTCGGCGGGAACCCGTCCGGGTCGTCGGGCAACGGCAGCTGCAGCGCGGGCCGGTCCATCGCGATCGGCAGGTGCCCGATCGGGAACATGTGCACCAGGAAGAGCGCGACAACGCTTTCCCGTTCCTTGCGCGGCGAGCCCAGCGGGGGCAACGGCGCGGGCGAACCCGGGTTCGGTGGCGGCCCGGCCACCGGCGGAGGCGGGCCGGCCGGGGCCGGGGGCACGGGCGGGGCCGGGGGCAGCGGGAACGGCGGCAGCAGCGGCGACACCGCGTGCGGCCACGCCGCGGGATTGCCCGAGGGCGGGGTCGGCGCCTCTTCGAACGCGCCGGAATCCGTCAGGCCGTACCCGGGCAGCTGGATCGGCCCGGTATCCAGATCCGCCTCGAGGTCGGCCTCGACCGGCTCTGAGCCCGCCTCGGAAGGCTCGGTCACACCCATCCTCCGGCTCGGTCGGTGCCCACGGGCACAAAACTCTTCGACGCGGCCGCGGCGCTGCCGGTCACCCTTGATACCGCACCCGCCCCGACCGGGCGGCACCGAGGTCAGCTCAGCGCGGCGACCACGCGGGACGGGCTCGGGCGGCCGAGCTGTCCCGCCATCCACGTGCTGGTCGACACCAGGGCGTCCAGATCGACGCCGTGGGCGACGCCCAGCCCGTCCAGCATCCACACCAGGTCCTCGGTCGCCAGGTTCCCGGTGGCCGACTCGGCGTACGGGCAGCCACCCAGCCCGCCCGCCGAAGAGTCCACAGTCGACACTCCACATCGGAGCGCCGCCAGCGTGTTGGCGAGAGCCTGACCGTAGGTGTCGTGGAAGTGCACGGCCAAACTACCGACATCGCCGAAGAGCCCGATCAGGTTCTCGACCTGGCCCGCCGTCGCGACGCCGATGGTGTCGCCGAGCGAGAGCTGCGTGCAGCCCAGCTCCAGCAGCCGCCGGCCCGCGTCGGCGACCTGCTTCGCCGGCACGACGCCTTCCCACGGGTCACCGAAGCACATCGAGAGGTAACCACGGACGTCCAGGCCGGCCTCGCGGGCCCGGGTGACCACCGGCTCGAACATCGCGAACTGCTCGTCCAACGACGAGTTGAGGTTCTTGCGCGCGAAAGTCTCCGTCGCGCTGGCGAAGATCGCGATGTGCTCGACGCCGGCTTCGAGGGCCCGGTTCAGGCCCTTCTCGTTCGGCACCAGCACCGGGTAGCGGACGCCGTCGCGGCGGTCGAGCCCGGCCAGCAGCTCCTCGGCGTCGGCCAGCTGCGGTACCCACTTCGGGTGCACGAAGCTGGTCGCCTCCAGGGTGGTGAGGCCCGCGCCGGCGAGCCGGTCGAGGAACTCCAGCTTGACCCCGACCGGGACGATCGTCTTCTCGTTCTGCAGGCCGTCCCGCGGGCCGACCTCCCAGATCGTGACCCGCTCCGGCAGCTCACCCGCCGAGGGGACCCGTTCGGGCAGGCCCAGTGCGCGCGTGCCCATCAGCGTCGGCGGTCGCCGCGCGGCTGCGGCGGCAACGGTTCGGTCTGCTGGGGCCCGGGCGCCCGGTAGTCGTCGTGCGGGTTGTCGTTGACCTCGCGGTAGATCACCGTGTGCACCCGCTCGACGTGCGGGATGTCCTCGAACCGCAGCGGCTCGTCGGACGCCGACTCAATGATCAGCGTGCCGCAGCCGAAGACCCGGTCGAGCAGCCCGTGCTCGAACTGGACGCTGTTGATGCGGCTCATCGGGATGTCGATGCCGGTGCGCTTCAGCACGCCCTCGCGGGCGATGAGGCGGTCGGTCGTGACGATGAAGTGGGTGGTGCGCCAGCGCACGAACGGCGTCAGGAACAGCCACACCACCAGCACGAGGGCCACGACCCCGATGGCGATCAGCCCGACCGTGTTCCACGGCGAGCCGGCGTCCTTCGCGAGGATCGCGAGCCAGGTGCCCGCGCCCAGGGTGACCAGCAGCGCGAGCGTCGGGAAGATCAGCATCTTGAAGTGCGGGTGACTGTGCACCACGACGTGCTCTTGCTCACTGAGCAAATCGTCCGGATAGGCCACGGCGGACGCTCCCAAGGTCGGTGCGGCGGTGTCGCCTCACCGTACCGGCGAGACGCCCGGCCGGTGAGTGCAACGCCCCAAAGTTTCAGGCCGGGCGGACGTGCACCACGTCACCCGCGAAGACGGTGTGGCGCTGGCCGCCCGCCATGTCGACCTGCAGCTGCCCGGCGGCGTCGATGTCGGCCGCCCGGCCGGTGAGGGACGTGCCGTCCGGCAGCTGCACCTCGACGTCCTGGCCGAGGGTCGCGCAGTGGGCGCGGTAGTCGCCGAGCAGGCCGGCTTCGGTGAGGTCGCCGGCCGCGAAGCGCCAGCGCCGTTCGAGGTCGTCGAGCTCGGTGAGCAGCGCGATGGCGACGTCGGTGCGGTCGGTGGTCGTGGCGCCGTGCTCGGCGAGCGACGTCGCGGGCAGCCCGCCGGGCCCCGGCTGGACGTCGCCGAGCGGCAGGACGTTGAGCCCGATCCCGAGCACGATCGACGGGTCGGCGCCCGCGACCGCCTCGGCGAGGATCCCCGCGCACTTCGCGCGGCCGATGAGGACGTCGTTCGGCCACTTCAGCACGGCCTCGACACCCAGGCCGGCCGCGGCGGCCCGGACGGCGAGCCCGGCGACGACGGACAGTGACCCGAGCGCCGCGAACGACACGCCGGACGGCCGCAGCGCGACGCTCAGGTACAGTCCGGCGCCCTTCGGCGAACTCCAGGACCGCGCGCGCCTGCCGACCCCCGCGGTCTGCGTCTCGGCCAGCAGAACGGTCCGGTCCGCGGCGCCTTCGTCGACAGCTTTCCGCAGGTCGGCGTTGGTGGACCCGGTCGAATCGACGACGTCGACCCGCGCGTAGCGGTCCTTGAGCGCCGCGGTCAGCCGGGCAGCGTCGATCTCAGGCATGTGCCCACCATATGGGAGTCCCCCTAACGTGCAAGCCGCTCGCTCGTTCACACAGAGGTGCGCTCTTCTAAGTTGGACCCCGTGACGACCAAGCCGACTTCCTGGGCTCGTGGTGCGGCCCTGCGCGGCCTCGTCGCGCTCCCGCTCGTCGCCGGGCTGGTCACGGCGGGCTGGCTGCTGGCGGACCGCACCCCGGAACCCGCACCGGCCCCCGCGCCATTGCCGGCGGCCGCCGGCGCGGCGTCTGGCCCCTCGGTCCTCGAGGTGAGCGCACCGGTCAAGGCCCAGGAGCCGGGGCAGGGCGCGTCCGGCGCCGGCGGCAAGTCGCCGCTGCAGCAGTGGGCCGACCAGCTGGCCGGGCCCCTCGACATCCCCGCGACCGCGCTCATCGGCTACGCGAACGGCGAGCTGACCCTGCGCGGCGAAGACCCGTCGTGCCACCTCTCGTGGGTCACGCTCGCCGGCGTCGGCTCGGCCGCCTCGAACCACGGGCGCGGCGGCGAGAACCTGCTCGGGCTGTCGGCGGCGCAGGCCAAGAAGTACGGCGCGACCCCGGATTCGCCGTCGGTCGCGGCCGGCCGGGCCCTCTGCGCGGGCGGCACCGACCTCGGCGCCGGCGCGGGCTGGTGGAAGGCCATCGCGGCCTACCACCCGGGCAGCGAAAGCGAGCTGTTCCGCCAGCGTGTGCTCGGCATGGCGCAGCTGTACGCGACGCTCTCGCTCGACCCGTCCCGCGCGGGCACTCCGTCGGTCCAGGCGGCCCGGTTCGCCCTCGGCCAGCTCGGCCTCCCGTACGTCTGGGGCGGCAACGGCCCGGACGCGGGCGCGGCCGGCTTCGACTGCTCGGGCCTGACGAAGGCGTCGTACGACAGCGCGGGCGTCGCGCTGCCGCGGACGGCCGACAGCCAGTTCCGCGCGATCCCGCAGGTCCCGCCGTCGCAGGAGCCGCGGCTGGGCGACCTGGTCTTCTACGGCAGCCCCGCGACCCGCATCCACCACGTCGGGCTGTACCTGGGCAACGGCCTGATGATCAACGCGCCGACCGAGGGCCAGGCGATCCAGATCCACACGTACCACTCGAAGGGCGACGACTACGCGGGCGCGGGCCGCCCCGCGTAGTCACTCAGGCAGTGGGTCCGGACGTGCTTGCAGCACGAAGTTCATCGATCTTCCCCCGGGTTCCGGCACGCTGAATTTCGCCGCCTGGGTCGAGCATGTCGCCAAGACGCTCTTGGCGGGCAATGTGGTAGGAGCGTCCAGCCACGTCCGTGGTCCCGACCGTCCGGTCGGAAGACCGAGAGTCGGACCAGTCGACCGGACGGTACGCGGGCGCGGGCCGCCCCGCCTGAGTCACGCCTTCTGCTCGATCGTCTCCGGCTTGTAGGCGAACACCGCGCCGTCCGCGGCGAAGACGTGCCAGTCCTGGTCGCAGATCCGGTCGGTCTTCCCCTCCGCACCGCGCGGCCACCAGTCGGCCGTCAGCGTCGCCGCCGTCTTCGCCGGTGCGCCCAGCACGCAGGCCGGCGGCAGGCTCGCGGTCGTGAACCGCAGGATTCGCTCCGAGCCGGTGGTCCGGATGACCTCCGTGACGCCCTTCGCCTGGTCCGGCACCCAGCCCGGCAGCTTCGTGTCCCGGTCGGCCTTGCCCGCCGCGCCACTCGCGTAGTCGACGGTCTTGACGTGCCCGTTGGCGTTCTCGTCGATGCCCTCCTTGAGCCCGCACCCGGTCAGGGTGACCACCAGAGCCGCGCCGACGCCGATCAACTTCGTGCTCGTGTTCATGCGACGAGCTTCGCGGGCCGCCTGCCGCGTCACATCGGTCGTCCGGTCGCGGCGCAATGGCCATCCGGCCGATTTCGCCGACCGGTTTTTGTCGGTGGTCACCGCTAGCGTCCGCGGCATGTACGAAGTCGACTTCGTCGAGTTCCCGTCCACGTCGTCCGCGGCGTCGGGCCGGTTCTTCGAGCGCGCGTTCGGCTGGGCGACCACGCCATACGGTCCGGAGTACGCGGACGTCCGCGCCGCCGGGATCACGTTCGGTTTCCAGGCGAACGCGGCCGAACAGGCCCGCGCGCCGCTGGTCACGATCCGCACGGACGACCTGGTGGCGGCCCGCGAAGCGGTGGAGGAGGCCGGTGGGGTGGTGACGGTCGAGCCGTTCGGCTTCCCCGGCGGGCGCCGGTTCCACTTCCGCGAGCCGGGAGGGAGTGAGCTGGCCGTCTGGCGCCCGGAGGAGTGATCACAGGTATCCCCTGACCCCGCCGCCGTAGTACGTCGCCGGATCACCGGCGGCGAGCTCGCGGCCGAGCGCGAACCGCGTCACCAGATCGGGGTTCGCGACGAAGTGGCGTGCGTACGAAACGGCGTCGGCGATCCCCGCCTCGACCACGGCGTTTCCCGAGGCCAGGTCGAAGCCGTTGTTGACGATCAGCGGTCCGTCGAACAGCTTCCGATAGCGCGCGAAAGCGGCGAAGTCCGGTCCGGTGTCGGGTCCTCTCAGGTGCAGGTACGCGACCTTGTCCAGCGCACGGACCAGGTCGTCGTGGTCGCGCCGCACGGATTCGTCCACTGTGAACAGTCCGCCGGTCCAGTACGGCGAAAGCCGCACGCCCACGGCGATCCCGGTCCCGGCAGCGGCGTCGACGACGTCGAGCACCAGCTTCCGCCGCGCCCGCGCCGAACCGCCGTACGCGTCGCGGCGCCGGTTCAGCCGTGGCTGCAGGAACTGCGCGAGCAGGTAGACGCCGTGCGCGGCGACCTCGACGCCGTCGAACCCGGCGCGCCGGGCGTTCGCCGCGGCCGTCCGGTAGTCCTCGACGACCTGCCGGATCTCCTCGACGCCCAGCTCCCTCGGCGTCTCCGTCCGCTGCCGCCCACCGGCTAGGTACACCGTCTCCTCCGGATCGACCGCGGACGGCCCCGCGGGCCGCGCACCGAGGAGCTCCGCGTGCGACACCGCGCCGGTGTGCCACAGCTGCAGCACGATCCGCCCGCCGAGCGCGTGCACGACGTCGGTGACCCGCCGCCACCCCGCGACCTGCTCGCCGGTGTACACCCCGGGGACGTTCCGGAACCCGACCGCCCGCTCGCTCACCCAGGTCCCCTCGGTGATGACGAGCCCGGCGCCCGCCCGCCGCGCGTAGTACTCGGCCTGCAGCTCGGTGGGCACGCTGCCGCGGGCGCGGGTCGTCGGCGCCAGCACCACGCGGTTCGGCAGGCGCCATCCGCCCAGGTCGGCAGGGGTCAGCAAGCTCATCGGTCACCTCGGGTCGCGGAGAATCGTCATGAGGTCGACGGCCGGGGCGAGCGGAAGGTGACCGATGGACGAGCTGGCGGAGCGGTTCGAGGCCGAGCGCGGCAGGCTGCGCGGACTGGCCTGCCGGATGCTGGGCTCGGCGGCCGAAGCGGACGACGCCGTCCAGGAGGCGTGGCTGCGGCTGAGCCGCACGAACGGCGTCGACAACGTCGCGGCCTGGCTGACCACGGTCGTCGCCCGCGTCTGCCTCGACGCGTTGCGGTCGCGGAAGGCGCGGCGGGAGGACCCGGTCGAGCTGCTTCCGGAGCCGGCCGCGGACGCCGATCCGGCGGGCGAGGTGGAGCTGGCCGACGCGGTGGGCCGCGCGCTGCTCGTCGTGCTGGACGCGCTGGGTCCGGCCGAACGGGTCGCGTTCGTGCTGCACGACCTGTTCGCGGTGCCGTTCGACCGGATCGCGCCGGTGCTGGACCGGACGCCGGTGGCGGCGAAGAAGCTCGCGAGCCGGGCCCGGGCGCGGGTCCGGGGCACCTCCGCCCTGCCCGCCGCCGACCTCACCCGGCACCGCCGGGTCGTCGACGCGTTCCTGGCGGCGGCCCGCGGCGGTGACCTCGACGAGCTGCTGGCGGTCCTCGCCCCGGACGTCGTGCGCCGTGCCGACGCGGCCGCGCTGCCGGTGGGGGCGCCCCTCGAGGTCCGCGGGGCACGTGCGGTGGCGCAGGAGACGCAGGTGTTCGGGAAGCGGGCCCACTTCGCGGAAACGGCCTTGGTGGACGGCGCGATCGGCGTCGTCGTGGCCCCGCGCGGCCGGTTGGTGCTCGCCCTCGCGGTGACGATCGAAGGCGACCGGGTGGCCGGTTACGACGTGATCGCCGACCCCGCGCGGCTGGCTTCGCTGCGGATCACCTGTCCGTGGTCTTGACGTCGTCCGGCCGTCGGCGGGAGTATGAACACATGTTCATGAACGTGCGTTCATAACGAAGGAGTAGAGGATGACTGGGGTCGTCAACACAGCGCAGGCAGAAGCGTGGAACGGCTACGAGGGAGAGCACTGGGCGTCGCACGCCGACCGCTACGACGGCGTGAACGGCGGGTTCAACACCTTCGTCCTGGAGCTGGTGAGGCCGGCGGACCGGGTGCTCGACATCGGCTGCGGCAACGGCCAGCTGACCCGGGAGGTGGCCGCACGGGCCACGTCCGCGACGGGCGTCGACCTGTCCGGCCCGATGCTCACGACGGCGCGTTCGCGATCGGCGGAGGTTCCGAACGTGGCGTTCGAGCAGGGTGACGTCCAGGTCCACCCGTTCCCCGAAGGCGCGTTCGACCTGGCGGTGAGCCGTTTCGGAGTGATGTTCTTCGCCGACCCGGTGGCGGCGTTCACAAACGTCCACCGAGCATTGAGTCCCGGCGGCCGGCTCGCATTGCTGTGCATGACGGCCTTGGCGGACACGGACCTGGGCCGGGTGTTCGGCGCGATGGCGCCGTACCTGCCCCAGCCGACGGGCCCGGACGGCAGCGGCCCGACCTCCTTCGCCGACCCGTCCCGCACCCGCGCGGTACTGACCGAAGCGGGTTTCGAGGACGTGGAGTGCACCCACGTCGAGGCCGACCAAACCTGGGGCCGCACTGTCCCGGACGCGGCAGCGTTCATCACGGACTGGGGCCCGGTCCGCCACCACCTGAGCCAGGTGGACGCCGAAACCGCAAGTGGGGCAAGGGAAGCACTCACCGAGGCACTGAAACCGTTCGAGGGCCCGGACGCAGTCAAGCTACGCGGCACAGCATGGCTCGTGACGGGAAGGAGGCCCTGACCCGGCCCACCTCTCACCTCGGGCCCAGGTCTGCGCTGTCCGCCATCACCGCATCCGGCGCCTCTCCCCGACCTCACCAAAGCATCCCGGCGCGCCTCGCCACGGAAGGAGGTCCCGCCCACAGCCACAACTCACGCCACGGCGACTCACCCGCGCCACACCTCTCGCGCTGTCCGCGACCACACCGGCAGCCCGGCGCTCCCCGCCCTCACCATCCCCGCGCGGCCCGTCACGAAAGGAGGCCCCGCCCACCACCAGCCACGCACTCGCACCACAGCCACAACGCACACAACGCGCCACGCCTCCCGCGCAGTCCTCCACCGCACCAGCGGCCCGGCGTTCTCCCGACCTCACCAAACCGCCTCGACACGGCTCACCACGGAAGGAGGTCCCTGTCCACAGCCCACCTACGCACCACGGCCGATACGCCACGGCAACCGACCAAGCACCGCACCCATCGCGCCATCCGCCACCACACCGGCAGCCCAGCGCTCCCTCGACCTCACCAAACCGCCCACCATCCGCCCCGGCGCGGCCCGCCACGGAAGGAGGTCCCTGTCCACAGCCCACCTACGCACCACGGCCGATACGCCACGGCAACCGACCAAGCACCGCACCTCTCGCGCCATCCGCCACCACACCGGCAGCCCAGCGCTCCCTCGACCTCACCAAACCGCCCACCATCCGCCCCGGCGCGGCCCGCCACGGAAGGAAGACCTCGCCTACGCACCCACACCACGACCGAACCCACAACAACGAGCGCCCCAAGCTCCCGCGCGGCCCGCCACCACACCGCACCAGCAGCCCGCCGCTCCCCCGACGTCACCAGACCACCCGCCCCGGCGCGGCCCGCCACGGAAAGGAAACCCTGCCCATGCCCCTACGATGGCGGTGATGTCACCGAGGAAAGCCGCGGCTCAGCGCGACGGGCAGTCGCTCCACGACCTGCTGATCGAGACCGCCGAGAAGATGATCGCCACGCACGGCACGACCGGCCTCACCGTGCGCGCGATCGCCCGCGCGGCCGGCGTCGCCGATGGTGTGCTCTACAACCACTTCTCCGACAAGGAGGAGCTGCTGGCCAGGGCCCTGCTGGAGTACGTCCGCACGACGGAGGCGGAGCTGGGCGAGCTGCCGGTGGCGGGCGAAGGCACCCTCGACGGGAACCTCCGCCGTCACCTGGAGTTCGGCCTCGCCCTGCACCGGGTGCTCGTCCCGGCCTTCGGCGGCCTGGTCGGCCGTCCATCGGTGCTGGCGCGGTTCGCGGAGATCAGCGAGCGGTCCGGTTACTGGCGTGACCGTCTGGTGGCCTACCTGCGGGAGGAGCGCGCTCTCGGCAGGCTGGCGCCGGAGTCCGAAGTGGACGCTGCGGCGGCCGTCCTGGTCGGGTTCTGCCACGAGTCGGTCATGGGCGCGGTCTTCCCGCACACCGGCCCGCTCGATCCGCCTTCGCCGGAGTCGGTGGTCAAGACCGTCCTGCACGGCATCGCGCCGTAGTCACCGCAGCACGACCTCGACCGGGATCGGCCCCGGCGGCGTGACCGAGCGGATCACCGGCGGCACCCGTACGTCCTCGGCCTCGAAGACCACGCGGAGCTGCTCGATGTCCGGGTCGGCCATCAGCTCGGCCAGCTCGTCCGCGCGGGCCAGGTCGGCCGAGGCCACCTCGGCGTCGTCGTTGAGGCTGCCCCAGAGGTCCCACAGGATCATCTCGTGCTTGTTCAGCGCGGCGAGGTCGAGCACGAGGTTGTGCCGCGCGTAGGGCAGGCCGCGCAGGAACGGCACGTCCAGGTCCGGTGAGACGACCAGCCGGGCCGGGTCGAGGTCGCCGGCCCGGGCGGCGGTCCAGGCGTCCGCGCCGACCAGGAAGCGGTCGCGGGGGACGTCGAGGAGGTCGAGCTCCGAGCCGTCGACCGGGTCGCGGAAGCCGGCGGGCATCTGCGGCTCGACCAGCCGCCAGGCGCCGTCGAGCCAGACCTCGGCGACCACGTGGTCGAGGTACCAGCCGGGCACCAGGTAACTCGCGAACCCGACCCGGGTGCGGGCCGGAATGCCGTGGTGGCGGGCCATCGAGACGAACAGGAGGGTGAAGTCGCGGCAGCAGCCGACGATCCGGTGCAGCGGCTCGCGCGGGCCGCCGGGTGGTGTGGGGTCGAGTTCGCGCAGGCGGGCGAACATGTCCTCGGCGTAGCGGAGGTTGATCTCTTCGCCACGCGAGGCGGGGAAGCCGTGCTGCGTGATGTCGCCCTGGGCCCAGTAGTGGAAGACCAGCCGAGAGGAGGCTTCACGCAAAGCCGCGACGTCGCTCGGCGTTCCGTCGAGCCAGTCCGCCTGCGCACCCGGGTCGGTGAACCGGCTGTGGCTGACGTGGAAGTCGTCCATGGTGGCGACGCTAGCGGGATTCAGCCGGCCTGGGCAGCCAGTTCGCCGCGGAACGTCGAGCGGTACGCGCTCGGTGACACCCCGAGTGCGGCCTGGAAGTGCTGGCGCAGCGACGCCGACGTGCCGAAGCCGGCCTCGGTGGCGACGCGGTCGACCGGGAGGTCCGACTCCTCCAGGAGCTGCCGGGCGCGCTCGACGCGTTGCTGCGTGAGCCACTGCAGGGCCGAGATGCCGACCTCTTCGCGGAAGCGCCGGGTGAAGGTACGGGTGCTCATGGCCTCGCGGGCGGCGAGCTCGCGCAGCGTCAGCGGGCGGTGGAGGTTCTCCAGCGCCCACGCGCGGGCGGCCTTGGTCGACGACGTCCGGGGCTCGGGCACCGGCCGCCGGACGAACTGGGCCTGGCCGCCTTCGCGGTGCGGGGACACCACCGTGCCGCGGGCGACCTCGTTGGCCACGGCGGCGCCGTGGTCGCGGCGGATCATGTGCAGCACCAGGTCGATCCCGGCCGCGACACCGGCGGACGTCAGCACGCGGCCGTCGTCGGTGTAGAGCACGCAGGGGTCGACGTCGACCTCGGGGAACCGGTCCTGGAGTTCCTCGGCGGAGCGCCAGTGGGTGGTGGCCGGGCGGCCGTCGAGCAGGCCGGCCGCGGCGAGCACGAACGCGCCCGTGCAGATCGACGCGATCCGCGCGGCCGCCGGGATCAGCTCCAGCGCGGCCTTGAGGGGCGGCGTGAGCACCCGCGCCATCGGCTCGTACTCGGCGCTGGACGCCGGGACGATCACCGTGTCGGCCTCGGCGATGACCTCCGGGCCGTGGTCGACAGGGATGGTGAAGTCGGCGTCGGTGCGGATCGGGCCCGGCTCGAGTGCGCAGGTCACGACCTCGTACAGCGGCTCGCCCGACGCCGAGCGGGCCTGCCCGAACAGGCGGTGGATGATGCCGAGCTCGATCACGAGCAAACCGTGCCGGACCAGCACGGCGACGTGGTGTCGGTCCGGGTGCGCGAAGGCGGCCATGGCCCGATTCTTGCACAGGTTGGCTATCAGGCCACTCGATCGCGGCGGCGAACGGCGTGACCATCGAGGTCATGAACGTGTTGTGGGTATTCGCGCATCCCGAGCCCCGCTCGCTGGGCGGGGCCCTCCGTGACGACGGGCTCCGGACGCTCCGGAACCTCGGTCACGACGTCCGGGAGTCGGATCTGTACGCGATGAAGTGGAACCCGGTGGTCGACGCCGCCGATTTCGGCGCGGAAGCCGGAGACGAGCGGCTGGTCGTCGGGGCGGCGTCCGCCCGGGCGTACGCCGGCGGCGAGCTGAGCCCGGACATCGTGGCCGAGCACGAGAAGCTGGCCTGGGCGGACGCAGTCGTCGTGCAGTTCCCGCTGTGGTGGTACGGCATGCCGGCGATCCTCAAGGGCTGGTTCGACCGCGTGTTCGTGAAGGGGTTCGGCTACGGCGTCCGCGCCGAGGACGGCCGCACCCTTCGCTACGGCGAAGGCGTGTTCGCGGGCAAACGCGCAATGGTGGTCCTGAGCGCGGGCGCTCGCGAACCGGCGCTGGGCCCTCGTGGGATCAACGGCCCGCTGAACGACATCCTGTTCCCGCTGCACCACGGAACGCTGTTCTACGCCGGGATGTCGGTGCTGCCACCGGTCGCGGTCCACGGCGCGGACCGGGTGTCGCCGGAGCAGTTCGCCGAGTCGCGGGACCTGCTGCGCACGCGGCTGCACACGCTGGACACCGCGAAGCCGATCCCGTTCCGCACCCAGAACGGCGGCGACTACGACGACGACCTCGTCCTCCGCCCCGCCCACGCACCCGGCGCCACCGGCCTCGCCATCCACCTCGGCTAACGCGTCATGAGGGGCACCCTCATGACGTTCAAAGCCGTGAAGGGCACCCTCATGGACCTAAGAGCCATGAGGGTGCCCCTCACGGAACTACGCGGGCAATGTCAGGCGCTGCCCCAGACCGCCGTCCACCGGGAGGTCGGCGCCCGTGGTGAACGTCGCGTCGAAGGCCAGGAACAGCACCGCCGTCGCCACCTCCTCCGGGGTTGCGTGACGCTTCAACGGGGTCACCTCGTCGCCGGTTGCCTTGAAGGCCGCCAAAACCGAGGACGGCACGCCGGTCACGCCCATCGTCGGGGTGTCCGTGTAACCCGGGCTGACCACGTTCACCCGGATTCCACGCGGGGCCAGCTCGGCCGCGTACGTCCTGGCGAACGACCGGACCGCCGCCTTCGCCGCGGAATACGGGCCCATGCCCGCGATTCCCGCTTCGGCCGCGACCGACGTCGTGAACACGAAAGAACCGCCGGGCCGCACCAGGTCCGCGAGCCGCTGGGCCGTGAAGTACGCGCCCTTGGTGTTGACGTCGAACGTGCGGTCGTAGACCTCCGGTGTCGCCGTTTCGTACGGCGTGAGCGTCGCGAAACCGACGTTGACGAACACCAGGTTTAGCTCGCCGAGCGTCTCCGCGGCGGCTGCGCCCAGGGCGTCGATGTCGGACAGGCTGGCCGCGTCCGACGAGAGCAGGTGTGCCTTGCCGGGCAGCTTTCCCCGCAGCGGCGCGACGTCGCGGCCGGTCAGCAGGACTTCCGCGCCGCCGTCCAGCAGGGCGCGGACCACCGCCAGGCCCATTCCGTGCGTGCCGCCGGTGACGACCGCCTTCTTTCCCGAGTACTTCACCGGATCTCCTCGATGACGCTGGCGATCGCGTGCGCGCCGTGGCCCGCCGCGACCGCTCGGCCGAACAGCTCCGCCAGCGGCGCCGGTACCGTCGTGCTGATCCCCTGCTCGCGGCTCGTCTCGACCAGCAGCTCCAGCCCAGCCGCGTTGATGTCGAGGGCCGAGACGTCCGTCGTGTATTCGCCGCTCGCCACCTGCGTGCCGATCCCCGGCAGGAACCCGCCGACCGCCGAAAGCCACGACAGCGCCATCGGCGTGAACCGCTCCGGCGTCACGCCCTCGGTGCCGACCAGCGCGAGCGCGTGCAGATAACCGCTCATCGTCGACCACATGATGCCGAGCAACGCCAGGTCGTACAGCGCCGCGAGCCCGGCGTCCTCGCCGAGGAACACCGGCTCCCCCAGCACTTCCAGCACGTCGCGCTGCTCGGCGAACGCCGTGGGCGAGCCGCCGTAGAGGATCCGGGCGGCCGGTGTGCCGATGCCCTGCGGGACGGCCATGATCACGCCGTCCACGTAGCCGATTCCCCGCGACGCCGCCCACTTCGCGACGCCGCGGGCCTGCTCCGGCGTGCCGGACGTGAGGTTCACCAGAACGGACGGCGCCAGCTCGTCCAGTACCGGCTGTTGAGTGTCGTATGTGGACAGACAGCTGAGCACGACGCCGGCCTCGGCCACCTCCGCGGGGGTGGCCGCGAGACGCGCGCCGCGGTCGAGCAGCGGGCCCGCCTTGAGCGGCGACCGGTTCCACACCACGACGTCGTGGCCCGCCCCCAGAAGCGCCCCGGCGAGGGCGGTGCCCATCCGCCCCAGGCCGAGCACGCCCACCTTCTTGTTTTCTCCCGTTGAAGCCATGGACGCCATGCTGCTGAACCGCTTTACACTGAACAAGTACCGACAATTAAGTCAGGTACCCACCAAAACGTAAGGATCCTGCATGCTGACCCGAAGCTACCGGTGCGGGCTGGACGCCGCGATCGACGTCGTCGGCGGCCGCTGGAAGGCGCTGATCCTGTGGGCGCTGCACGCCGAGCCGCTGCGGTTCGGCGAACTGCGGCGCAAGGTGGCGGGGATCAGCGAGAAAATGCTGATCCAGGCGCTGCGGGAGCTGGAAGCGGACGAGATCGTGCACCGCGAGGTGTTCCACGAGGTCCCGCCGAAGGTCGAGTACTCGCTGACCGACCTGGGTCAGCGGCTGAACACCGCGCTGCTGCCGCTGGGCGACTGGGGCGAGGAGAACATGGCCGGCATCGCGCAGCGCCGGGGCGTCACGCCGGCACCTTCGCATACTCCTTGAGCGTGATCGCGTTGCCCGCCTTGAGCGGCAGCTGCTCGATCGCCTTGCGCCACGGCAGGTGCGGCAGCAGCCGCAGGTTGAGGTTGCGCAGCCGGATCCACGCGCGGGTCGGCGGTACGAACCACTTCCCGTTGCCCTCACCCAGTTTCTGGCACACGGCGACGAATTCGCGCATCTCGTCGTGGTAGGCGGTGAACGCCGTCGTGTGGTCGCCGCCGGCCGCCGCGAGCTCGCCCGCCAGCACGTACGCGCCGACGACCGCCAGGCTCGTCCCCATGCCCGAGAGCGGCGCGGCGCAGTACGCGGCGTCACCGACCAGCGCGACCCGGCCGTTCGAGTACGTGTCGAGCTTGATCTGGCTCGCCGAGTCGAAGTAGAAGTCCGGCGCCTCGCGCATCCGCCGGAGCAGTGTCGACGTTTCCCAGCCCACGTCCGCGAAGGCATCCTCGACGATCTCGCGCTGCTGTTCGACGTCGCGGTGGTCGTACGCGAGCGGCCCGGAACCGAACCAGAACAGGGCTTTCGCTTCCGTGTTGTCGCGGGCGCTGTAGACGCCGACGGTGCGGTTCGGCTCGTTGTAGAACCGGCCGACGTGGTCGAGGCCGAGGTGGTTCGGCACGGTGAAGATCGAGACGTGGTATCCGAGGTCACGGCGGTACCAGGACTCGTCGCCGAAGACCAGGGAGCGCACGTTCGAGTGCAGCCCGTCGGCCCCCACGACCAGGTCGAACTCGCGTGGCTCGCCGCGTTCGAAGGTGACCGTGACACCTGCGCCGTGCTCGGTGATCCCGGTGATCGAGTCGCCGAAGACGTACTCGACGTCGTTCTTCGTGGCGTCGTACAGGATGTGTGAGAGGTCGCCGCGCAGGATCTCGAGCTCGCCGCTCTGGAACGTCGGCGGCGTGACGACCAGCGTCCGGTTGTCGGCGTCCACATAGGACACTTCACCCATGCCGGTCGCCGCGGCCTCGACCTGGCCGAGCAGGCCCATTCGATCGAGGACGCGCAGCGACGCGCCGCGGAAGTCGATCGCGTAGCCGCCCTCCCGCAGTGTTGGCGCCCGCTCGATCACGGTCGGCGTGAAGCCGTGGCGGCGGAGCCAGAAGGCCAGGGCGGGGCCGGCGACGCCGGCGCCGGAGATGAGGACTCGTCTGTTCTGCATGCCGAGAACGGTAACCCCGATTTGGGCGATCGCGCAATGCGCTCGCCTCAATCGTGCGCCTAAGACGTTCGTGCTAACCTCCGGGCATGGGCAACAAGGAAGCGCTGCTGGCGGGCGCGAAGCGCTGTCTCAACGAGAAGGGCTACGCCCGCACGACCGTGCGAGACCTGGCCTCGGCGGCGAACGTCAGCATGGCCGCGATCGGCTACCACTTCGGCTCACGGGAGGCGCTGCTCAACACCGCGCTGATCGAGGCGAACGAAGAGTGGGGCGAGACGCTGGCGAAGACGTTGCAGGTCGAGACGCCGCCGGACGCGACGCCGGCCGAGCGCTTCGCGCTGATCTGGCAGCGGGTGATCGAGTCGGTCCCCGCGCACCAGCGGATGTGGGCGATGACGTTCGAGGCCTACACCCAGCCGGAGCTCGACCCGGCCGTCCGCGCGCAGCTGGCGAAGGCGCTCGAACTGGCCCGTTTCGGGCTGGCGAACCTCTTCCAGGGCCTCGACGACGGCAGCGCGGAGGCCCGAGCCGTCGGCACCGTGCACCAGGCCCTGCTTTCGGGCGTGGTGCTGCAGTGGCTCGCCGACCCGGACCACGCGCCGTCGGGCGCGGACCTGATCCACGGCCTGCGCCTGCTCGCGAAGGACGTGCTGGCTTAGGCGCGCACCAGGTCCGCGCCGGTGAAGAACGTGGACGCGGCCGCCATGGCCGAGTCGTCCAGGAGCACGTCACCCGGGCGGCTGCCGTTGCCCAGCAGGACCCCGCCCCAGTTCATGCTCAGGTACTCCGCACACAGCTCCAACGTGCCGATCAGCGGCTGGGCCTCGCGCGCCGTCTCGCTCAGGACGCTCACGCCCCACAGCGTCTTGCCCGCCATCCGCGGCTTGAACTCCACCGGCAGGCGCAGCCAGCCGGACCAGTAGTCCAGGTACAGCTTCACGCTCGCCGCGACCGAGTACCAGTACACCGGCGACACGATCACGATGTCCGTCGCGGCGAACGTCGCGTCCATCAGCAGTTGCTCGTTCTCACCGGGCGAAGGGTGCTCACCGGCGCCGTGACGGCGGTCTTCGAACGGCGCCAGCGGCACCTCGGGCAGCCGGATCCAGCGCTGGTCCGCGTCCTGCGGCAGCTCCTTCGCGGCCCGCCGGGCCAGCATCTCCGTGTTGCCCCCGGCCCGCGCGGCGCCGACCAGGAACAGGAAGCTGCGGTCGATCATGGTCATTCCCCTCCATTTACTTGCATGTACATATAAAGACTGCTCCTGCAGGTATCCTCGAGTCAAGAGGAGGTCGCGAGATGACCGTCGACGAACAGTCCTGGGGCCGCGTACTCGTGCTGCACGCCCGCATCGAGCAGGAGCTGGGCAAAGCGCTGCACCGCCGCCACGGGCTCGGTCTGTCCGAGTACCGCGCGCTCGGCAAGCTGGCCGCGAACCCGAAGGGCGAGCTGCGGATGCAGGAGCTCGCCGAGGCGATCGGGCTCAACCAGAGCTCGGTCAGCCGGATGTGCGCACGCCTCGAAGACGCCGGGCTGACCGTCCGCGACCTGTGCGAAGACGACCGCCGCGGCGTCTACTCGGTGATCACCGACGCCGGCCGCGAGCGCTACGCCGAGACCGAGCCCACCTACCGCGACGTCCTGCGCACCGCGCTCGACAAGGCCGCGAGCGACCCGGAGCTGGCCCCCGCGGTCGCCGTCGTCCGCGGCCCTTGACCCTCATATTCCACGGTGGTTATATACCGGCACAGGCAACCATCGGGAGGACGCCGTGTCCGGACGCGCGAAGCTGCAGACCGTCGACGAACGCCCCGCGCTCAGGTTCGAACGCCGCCTGAAGCACGCGCCGGAGAAGGTCTGGCACGCCATCACCGACCCGGCCGAGCTCGCGCACTGGTTCCCGGCCGCGGTCGACGTCGACCTGCGCGACGGTGGCGAGATCCGCTTCACCTTCCCCGGCGCGGACGACTCCACCACCGGCCGGGTGCTCACCGTCGACCCGCCGCGCGAGTTCACGTTCCTCTGGAACGACGACACCCTGCGCTGGCTGATCTCCCCCGACGGTGACGGCAGCCTGCTGGAGTTCACGCACACCTTCGGCCGCGGCGACCCGGCGATCGCGAAACTCGCCGCGGGCCGCACCGCGACCGGCTGGGACGTCTGCCTCGACACCCTCGACGCGCGCCTTTCCGGCGAGGAGCACGAGCCGCCGGCGAACTGGCACGCCGGGATGGCGTCCTATGTGGCGGAATTCGGCCTCGACGACGGTGAGGTCCTCGATGACGGCACCGTCCGCTTCCGCCGCGACCTCGTCTGGAAGCCCGTCGGCGAAGTTCGCGCGCTGCTGCCCGACGAGCCCGGCTGGCAGGTGCTCCAAGACCCGCTCGAAGGCACGCGCGTCGAGTTCACCGAGGCCCCCGAAGAGGACGTCGCGGCGCAGCTGACCCGGCGGCACGAGCAGCTCGACAAGCTCTTCGCCGCCACCCACGGCGTCGACCTGCCGGACTGGACGGCCGACCGCGTCGAGGCCGTGCGCAAGCACTACGCGGAGCGTCCGACCCAGGGTTGACGCGCTCCACCGGAGTCGGCATTACCTTCGGGTCATGCGATTTCGGACAGCCCTGGACGTCCTGGCGGCGGTCCTGCTGGGGCTCGGCGCCGGTGGCAACCTCGCCGCCGGGGCGTGGGCGCTGCCGTCTTGGCTGCCCGGATGGCTGGGGTGGACGATCCTCGTCGCGAGCGTGGTTCCGATCGTCGTGCGCCGGTGGTGGCCGCTGACCACCTACGTCGGCTCCCTGGTGCTGACGGCGGCGGCCGTACCGATCGGCGGGCCGGCGCTCGGGGTCGCCGCGGTGGGTGCGGCCTGTGCGCTCTACGTCGTCGTGGGCCGGCTGGACAACCGGATCGTCCGCATCGGGTTCGTCGCCGGGCTGGCCGAGGTCGGCGTGCTCTCGTTCGCGCTGCCGACGCCGAGCGCGTCGCAGGCGGTGAACATCGGCACGGGGGCGCTCATCGTCGGGTACGCGTTCGGCCTCACCGTGCGCGCCCGCCGGGAGCACGCGGTCGCCGAACGGGACCAGGCGGTTTCCGCGGAACGGCTGCGGATCGCCCGCGAGATGCACGACGTCGTCGCGCACAGCATGAGCCTGATCGCGGTGAAGGCGGCCGTCGGCAACCACGTCGCCCTCGACCAGCCCGGCGAAGCGCGGGAAGCCTTGCGTGTCATCGAAGAAACCAGCCGCGAGACGCTGGCCGAGCTGCGGCGGATGCTGGGGGTGCTGCGGGACGGCACCGGCGTCCCGGCGCTGGCGCCCGCCCCGACGCTCGCCGACCTGCGCGCGCTCGCCGACCGCGCGCAACAGGCGGGCCCGGCCGTCGACCTGGTCGTCGAGGACCTCGACGAGCTGCCGAACGGCGTCGGGCAGTCGGTGTACCGGATCGTGCAGGAGGCACTGACCAACGTCGTCAAGCACGCGGGTGCGACGACGTGCCGGATCCGCGTCACCGGCGAGAGCGGCCAGGTGCGCATCGAAGTGCTCGACGACGGCCGCGGCGGCGCCGCGGACCCGGGCCACGGCCTGATCGGGATGCGCGAGCGTGTGGCCGTCTACGGCGGTGAGTTCAGCGCGGGACCGGCGCCGGACGGCTTCCGCGTCTTCGCCCGCCTGCCCTACGAGACGGCGGTGGCGTGATGACGCGCGTCCTCATCGCCGACGACCAGGCGTTGTTGCGCGGCAGTTTCCGCGTGCTGGTGGACAGCGCCCCGGGCCTCGAGGTGGTCGGCGAGGCGTCCGACGGCGTCGAGGCGGTCGCGCTGACGCGGCGCGAGCAGCCGGACGTCGTGCTGATGGACGTCCGGATGCCCGAGATGGACGGCATCGAGGCGACCCGCCGCATCTGCGCCGAAACCGGCGTGCGTGTGCTGATGCTGACCACGTTCGACCTCGACGAGTACGTCTACGCGGCCCTGCGCGCGGGCGCGAGCGGGTTCCTCCTCAAGGACACCCGCCCGGCGGACCTGCTCGCGGCGATCGAGGTGATCGCGAACGGCGACGCGCTGCTGGCGCCGTCGGTGACCCGCCGGCTGGTCTCGGAGTTCGCGCGCCTGCCGTCGGGCCCGGTGACGCGGCTGGACGGCGTGACGGCTCGCGAGCAGGAGGTCCTGACGCTGATCGCGCGCGGCCTGTCGAACGACGAGATCGCCGAGCGGCTGCACCTGGGCATCGCGACGGTGAAGACCCACATCGGCCGGTTGCTGCACAAACTCGCGGCCCGGGACCGGGCCCAGCTGGTGATCGCCGCCTACGAGTCAGGGCTCGTGCGCGCCGGCTAACGGCTACGGTGGGTTCAAGGGAGGTACACCTTGAGTCGCAGCATCCTGATCTCCGGAGCCAGTATCGCCGGTCCCACCTTGGCTTCGTGGCTTTCGCGGGCGGGCTGGGAAGTGACCGTCGTCGAGCGGTTCGACCACGTGCGTGAACAGGGCCAGAACATCGACGTCCGCGGCGTCGGGCGCCAGGTCATCCGCCGGATGGGCCTGGAGGACGCCGTCCGCGCCGCCCACACCGGGGAGACCGGCACGGAGTTCGTCGACGAGCACGGGCGCGCGATCGCCACCTTCGCCGGCGGCACCGACGACACCTCCGGCGGCACGGCCGAGCTGGAGATCCTGCGCGGTCAGTTCGCCAAGATCCTCTACGAGCACTCGAAAGACGGCGCCGAGTACGTCTTCGGCGACCAGATCACCGCGCTGCACGACGACGGCTCCGGCGTGGACGTCGAGTTCCAGCGGGGTCCGAGCCGCCGGTTCGACGCGGTCGTCCTCGCCGAGGGCCTGCGCTCACGCAGCCGCGCACTGATCATGCCCGACGCGCAGATCCACGAACTGGGCCTCTACAACGCTTTCCTCGCGATCCCGCGCACCGGCGACGACACCGACCGGTGGCGCGTGCTGGCCTGCGGCCGCGGGCGGATGCTCTCGCTGCGCCCGGACAACCTCGGCACCACGCAGGCGTCACTGGGCTTCATCTCCGACGTGCGCGGCCTGGACCGCCTCGGCCGCGAAGACGTCGTCGCGGTGCTGCGGGCGACCTTCGCCGACGTCGGCTGGGCGGCCCCGCGGGTGCTCGCCGAGCTGGACAACGGCTCCCTGTACTTCGAGGACATCGGGCAGGCGAAGCTCGACACGTGGAGCCGCGGCCGGATCGCGCTGCTCGGCGACGCCGCACACTGCGCGTCCCCGGTCAGCGGCATGGGCACCACCCTGGCGCTGGCCGGCGCCTACGTCCTGGCCGGGGAGCTCGCCGGCCGCGACGATCCGCGCGACGCCTTCGCCCGCTACGAGCAGGTGCTGCGCCCGTTGGTCACGAAGGCCCAGCAGCTCCCGCCCGGGGCGCCGAAGATCGCCCACCCGCGCGGCCGGCTGCAGCTCGCCGCGTTCCGGACCGCGGTGCGCGTGGCCGCGTCGCCGCTGCTAGGCCGCGTCTCGGGGCTGGCGGGGAAGTTCATGTCGCCGCCGGCCGAGGCGATCACGCTGCCGGAGTACCCGATCCCGGCGGCCGCTTCGTAGCTCAGCCCACCGCGCGGGTGAACGGGGCGAACCTCATCGTGGCGTCGCCGGGGAGCACGCGGCCGCCGAGGACCAGCCGGGGCGCGGGCGCGGTCGGCACCAGACCGCGCTCGCGCACCCACGCCGTCAACGCGGGGAAGCGGAAGTCCGGGTCCACCCGCACCTCGCCGGAGGCCGCCCGCGCGACCCCGCGGATCAGCGCCTTGGCCTGCTCCTCGGCGGTCGCGACGACCGGGCCGATCACCGTCACGTGGCCGATGTCGAAGCCGAACGCGAACCCGCCGTCGACCACGAACGGTGTCCCCAGACGAGCGAGGAGTGGCCGCCGGTCCACGCCCTGAGCGCGCAGGTCCGGCGCGAAGACGTCGGACAACGAGCCCGGCGAGGCACCCGGGCCGCCGTCGTCCAGGAACGTGCCGACGTGGCCTTGGCAACCGCCGTCGACCTCGAAGCCCATCGACTCGTACAGCGGCCTGCCGAACTTCGACGCGTGGAGATGGACCACCCGGTCTCCCGCCATGTCGACGGCGTGCCGGGTGATCGCCCGGCCCAGGCCCCGGCGCTCGAACCGGGGCGCGACCAGCACCATCGAGATCGACGCCACGCCGTCGAACGGCACCAGGACGGCGGCCGCGGCCAGGCCGTCGCCGTCCAGGGCGTCCACTCCGAACACCCGGCCGACCTCGTGCAGCAGCCGCCACTTGGGCGGCTCGCGCGGCCAGGAGCGGGATTCGGCCAGGTCGGCGCAGGCGGGCAGGTCGGCGGGGCCCAGGAGCCGGATCGGCGGGAAGGTCATGGACGTTGCCTACGCCACACGCGAAGTGACCGGCAAGTAGCTAAGCTCCCGTGGCATGAGCAGTGCGACGGAGCCGCTCGGGACGCCGCCCGAGGATGAACCGGACATCCACACCACGGCCGGCAAGCTGGCCGACCTGTACCGCCGGTACGACGAGGCGGTGCACGCGGGCTCGGCCCGCGCGGTGGAGAAGCAGCACGCCAAGGGCAAGAAAACCGCCCGCGAGCGCATCGAGCTGCTGCTGGACGAGAACTCGTTCGTGGAGCTCGACGAGCTGGCCCGGCACCGCTCGACCAACTTCGGCCAGGAGAAGAACCGGCCCTACGGCGACGGCGTCGTCACCGGTTACGGGACCGTCGACGGCCGTCCGGTGTGCGTGTTCAGCCAGGACGTGACGATCTTCGGCGGCAGCCTCGGCGAGGTGTACGGCGAGAAGATCGTCAAGGTGATGGACCTGGCGATCAAGACCGGCCGGCCGATCGTCGGCATCAACGAGGGCGGTGGCGCGCGCATCCAGGAGGGTGTCGTCTCGCTCGGCCTCTACGGCGAGATCTTCCGCCGCAACGTGCAGGCGTCCGGCGTGATCCCGCAGATCTCGCTGATCATGGGCGCGAACGCGGGCGGGCACGTCTACTCCCCCGCGCTGACCGACTTCGTCGTGATGGTCGACGAGACGTCGCAGATGTTCATCACCGGCCCGGACGTCGTCAAGACGGTCACCGGTGAGGACGTCACCTTCGAGGAGCTCGGCGGCGGCCGCACCCACAACACGAAGTCCGGCGTCGCGCACTACCTCGGTTCCGACGACGAAGACGCCATCGCTTACGTCAAGGAACTGCTCGCCTACCTGCCGCAGAACAACCTCTCCGACGCCCCGGTCTTCGAGCCGTCGGATGCGCCGGCCGGCTTCTTCGACGACGTCACGGACAGCGACCGCGAGCTCGACACGATCATCCCGGACTCGCCGAACACCCCGTACGACATGCACGAGGTGATCAACCGCGTCGTCGACGACGGCGAGTTCCTCGAGGTCCACGAGCTGTTCGCGCCGAACATCATCGTCGGTTTCGGCCGCGTCGACGGCCAGAGCGTCGGCGTCGTGGCGAACCAGCCGACGCAGTTCGCCGGCTGCCTCGACATCGACGCGTCCGAGAAGGCCGCGCGGTTCGTCCGCACCTGCGACGCGTTCAACATCCCGGTGCTCACCTTCGTCGACGTCCCGGGGTTCCTCCCGGGCACCGAGCAGGAGTGGAACGGCATCATCCGCCGCGGCGCGAAGCTGATCTACGCCTACGCGGAGGCCACCGTCCCGCTGGTCACGATCATCACGCGCAAGGCGTTCGGCGGCGCGTACGACGTCATGGGCTCCAAGCACCTCGGCGCCGACATCAACCTCGCCTGGCCGACCGCGCAGGTCGCGGTGATGGGCGCCCAGGGCGCGGCGAACATCGTGCACCGCAAGACGCTGGCCAACGCGGCGAACGAGGGCAAGGACGTTGACGCCCTGCGCGCCGAGCTGATCGAGCAGTACGAGGACACGCTGCTCAACCCGTACGCGGCGGCCGAGCGGGGTTATGTCGACTCGGTGATCGTGCCGGCGCACACCCGCGGGCACGTGGCGCGGGCGTTGTCGCTGCTGCGCAACAAACGCGAGTCGCTGCCGCCCAAGAAGCACGGGAACATCCCGCTGTGAGCCCCGAAGAACCCGCTGAAGAGCGGCCTTTGCTGCGGGTGGTCCGGGGAAACCCGAGCGACGCCGAGGTGGCGGCGCTGACGGCGGTCGTCGCCGCGGCGTCGGCCGCGAAGGCGCCGGAGAAGCCTAAGCCGCGTACGTCGTGGTGGGGCGACCACGCAGCTTCCCTGCGTAGGCCGCTCCACCCCGGCGACGGTGCTTGGCGCGCGTCGGGTCTGCCTAGCTGACGTTGAGCGCCGTGTCGTCCACGATGAACGACGTCTGCAGCTGGGAGCCTTCGACACCGCTGAAGGCGAGCGTCACGGACTGACCCGCGAAGGCGGACAGCGAGAAGCTGCGCTGCTGGTACCCGCCGGCCGCGTTGACGTTGCTGTACGTCGCCAGCGTCGTGCTGCCCGCCTTGACGGTCAGCTTGTCGTAGGCCGTCGTGCCCGTCTCCGCGGTGGTGATGTCGAGCCAGAACGAGAACGTGTACGACGAACAGCCGGTCGGCAGCGTGACGGTCTGGCTGAGGGTGTCCGTGTGGGCGGTGCCGTAGCCGTCGAGCCAGGCGCTCCACGTGCCGGTGCGGGCGGGCGCGTCGGTGCCGTGCTGGCCGATGACGCTCGACGACACCGTCCAGCCGGTGGTGCCCGATTCGAAGCCCGGGTTGGCCAGCAGCTGCCCGGCGGTGCAGCCGGTCGGCGGCGGCGTGGTCGTGCCGCTGCCCGCGAGCCAGGCCGTCGCGTTGAGGCCGAGGGCCGCGTTGTCGGCGGTGGGGTCCGTCCAGCCGTTGTAGAGGGTGTTGCCGGACTGGCCGGTGCCGTCGTCGATGGTCGAGCTGTCACCCCAGATCGCGACGCGGCCCGAGCCGAAGGTGCTCGTCACGAAGAAGGCGTTGGTGTTCCCCGGTGACGACGTGCTCAGGTACGCCAGGCCCTTGACGGCGGGGTTGTCGGCGGGCTTGAGCGTGAACGTGGTGCCGTTGGCGATCAGGCTCTTCTTGACCGCGCCGAACGAGCCGTTGAGCACGGGGTTCGAGGAGTCGGTGATGGCCACCGGGTGGTCGCTGGCGACGTTCTTCAGGTCGACCGAAAAGCCGAACGGGTCGGTGTTGTCGACGCCGTTGTTCGTCAGCAGGTCGTTGATGATCTTCGGGGAGTCCCAGCCGTCGTTGTTGCGGTCGCTGCCGGTGTGGTCCGAGATCAGGAACAGGCCACCGCCGTTCTGCACGAACTTCATGATCGCCGTCTTCTCGGCGGCGCTCAGCACGACGTTCGGCTCGGGCAGCACGAATTCGTCGAAGTTCTTGAGGTCCAGCGCGTTCGACGTGCCGTAGGTGATGGTGTTGCCCGAGGGCAGCGTCTTGAGGCTGTACTGCCCGGTCTTCTGCAGCGCGACCCCCCACGCCGAAAGCGCGCCGGTCCAGTCGGTTTCCTTCTGCGGCGCGGAGTTCTGCCCGGTCGGATCGGGCTGCGAGGTGCCGACGATCCAGTCGGCGTTGCCGGCGGTCTCGGCTTTGGTGTTGTCGAAGAGGATCCGGTGGGTGACGGCGGCGTGCGCGGGAACGGCGAGCAACCCGGCGGCGAGCGTGGCGACAGCGAGCGGAATGAGGCGCTTCATGGTGCTCCTCGGCGATGGGGACCTGGGCGGCATCACGATGACGAGCGAAGACGAGGTTCTCGCGGCGGCAGGGGGAACCAGCCGGTGAACTTCCGGCAACGTACCTCCGCCACGGCCCGACGAAAGTCGGGATCAGAGCGCGTCGAGGCCTGATTGTCGATAGTTCTAACAGTGGTCTATAGTTCTCATTACTTCTCAGAAGTGCCCGCAAGGAGGCAGAGGGTTGGCGACTCATCCCACGATCGAGGTTTCCCATGAGGCGCTGACGCGCATCCGGTTGCTCCAGTCCGCTTGGCAAACCTCCGAGGCCGCAGTGGTCGACCGTCTACTGGACGCCTTCGCGCAAGCCGGGCAACCGTTGCCGAGCCAGGAGCAAAATCCGGACGAGTTGAAGGTCCACGCGACTTACGAAGGCCAGCGCGTAAGAGGAACCTTCGACCTGCAGACACACCACTTGCAGATCACCGAGGGCCCGCTTGCGGGTCAGATGTTCAAGTCACCGAGCGGAGCGGCCATGGCCGTCGTTCGACACCTGAACCCGGACGTCCACAACAACCGGAACGGGTGGACGTTCTGGACGATCTCCGACACCAAGCGCCCGCTTCTGTCGATGAGATCGGACGCGCGCCGAGGAACGACGTGATCGTCATCGTCGCGGCCATCGCTGCAGTGCCGACAACAGGGCTCGTCTTCGCCTGGGCCTTCGTTTGCAGTCGCGACACCGCTGCCGTTGAACGCATCACCCGGGACGGCCAGCGAAAAGCCCCGCCGAGCAAACAAGTCGAAGTCATCGAGGCCGGCAGCCGATTCGCCTTCCAGCTGGCCGAACGCCGACGCTTGATCTTCCTCTTGGGCAGACTCCTGCCGCCGCCAATACAAAGGCACCGCTGAGGACGGTTCAGAGCGCGTCGAGGAAGACCGTCGGGACCTCGTTGTCCTCGACCACGCGCCCCAGCAACGCCGCGAGCCGGTCGCGGTCCGCCGCCGGTAGCCCGGCCGCCAGGTCCTCGACCCGGCGGCACGTCGCCGCGTAGAAGTCCTCCGCCAGTTCACGTCCTTCGCCGGTCAGGACCACCTGCACCGCGCGGCGGTCGTCCGGGACGGGCTCGCGGCGCACGAGCCCGCGCCGGACCGCGCGGTCGACCAGGCCGGTGAGGCTGGACTTCTCGAGGCCGAGCGTCGCGCCGAGCTCGCCCATCCCGTACGGCTGCGCCATCAGCACGCACAACAGCTGCCCCTGCTGCACGGTGAGCCCGTACTCGCGGGCCGACTCGGTGTAGACGGCGTTCACGAGGAACGACGACCGCACCAGACCGGCCACCACACCGAGAGCCTCCATCAGGCCAGCCTACTTCGCGACGGCCTCGCGCACGGCCGGCGCGATCTCTTCGGCCCAGCGCACGACATCGTCGTCCGAAGGCGGGCGGCCGCCCGGCCCGAAGAGCACGAACCCGTGCGCGTCGTGGTCCAGCACCGCGCCGGTCAGCTCCTCGACCCACTGCTCCGGCGAGCCGCCGATCCAGCGCCCGTCGTCGTCGCGGGTCCGCGGCAGCGGCTCTTCGGTGATGCGCCCGGGGAAGTTGTAGACGGTGACGACGTCCCGCGGATCGCGCCCGCGTCCACCGCGGCTTCGTCGATCACCGGCCTCGACGTCCGGTAGCGCTCGCTGAGCCAGTCCGCCGCACGGCCGGGCATCCAGCCGTCGGCGACGCGTCCGGTGACGGCGAGGGACTTCGGCCCGACCGAGCCGATCCACACCGGCGGGGTCGGCTCCTCGGCCGGGTGCAACGCGGTGACCTGGTAGAACTCGCCGTCGAAGGTCACCGGCTCCCCACCACCGCCGAGCTGTTTGACGAGCCGGATCCCCTCTTCGAACGCGCGCACGGCCGCGCCGGGCGTGAGCTTCTCGAAGCCGAGCCGCGCGATGTCGTCCCACAGCCCGCCGACGCCCATCCCGAGCACGATCCGCCCACCGCTCAGCGAGGACAGCGAAGTGACGGTGCGCGCGAGCATCGGCGCGGGCCGCGTCGGCAGGTTGGTGACGCTGACCAGCCCGGAGATCCGTTCGGTCCGCCCGAGAACGACCCCGATCTCGGCGTAGGCGTCGAGGCGGTCGGCGTAGTAGGGGTGATCGGACACGCTGAACAGGTCGAGCCCACCCCGGTCGGCCAGGACGGCCTGCCGCAGGGTGCCTCCCGCCGACGTCACCGCCGTCGAGCCGCCGATGCCGAAGAGCACCATGGTTCCTCCCAGTTTTTAGTTCGTGCTACGAACTGACTATACAGTTATTATCACGAACTACAGCGAGAGGCCACTTGTGGAGGCTCGCCGGAAAACCGGTCGCGCCCGCCGGGGCGGCCCGGTAACTTGGGTGTCGCCCGGTGCGAGGGAGAAGGTTACTTCCGGTATCCCTTGGGTTCGAATCCCGAACCGGCGGTGTCACAGCCGCCGGTCGACACCTTCTCCGGCCGAGACCTCGGGCAACCCAATTTCAGACGCACTCCCGGTGCGAGGCCCGCGGTTACTTCTCGCTGTAACCGAAAACCCGCGAGCCACAACAGATCTCGGGAGCCACCACTTCACCGGTGCCCGGTGCGCAGGCGAGGGTTACTTCCACTCTTAATGGGCAGGTTGGGGGTTCGAATCCCTCCCGGACCACTACGCGGTCCGGTAGCTCAATGGCAGAGCAGCAACGTACCTTCACCGACTTCGATCTCGGGCACCGCTGTGGTCGTGGCTCCCGCAAAAGGGGGAGAAATGACCAAGTTCAACACCGCACGCGCGCCCGCCGCGACCTCGCCGGTCCGCGGCGGGGCCACGCCGTCCGGCGGCACCCACCAGGGCGGCGCCGGGTACGCGCGCGACACGCGGTCCGAGCTTTTCCTGCTCGCCGTCACCAACATGGTCGGCGAGCACACCTTCTACGAGTCCGCGGACACGCGCGACACCCGGTACACCGACCTGGTGCGGCGGACCACGCTCGAGGATCCACAGTGGACCGCCCGGTTCCTGCGCTGGCTGCGCACCGAGGCGAACCTGCGCACCGCGGCGCTCGTCGGCGCGGCCGAGTTCGCCAAGGCGCGCCGCGACGCGGGTCTCGACGGGCTGGGCCGCCAGGTCGTCGACAGCGTGCTGCAGCGGGCCGACGAGCCCGGCGAGCTGCTCGCGTACTGGACTTCCGTGCACGGCAAGAACGTGCCGAAGCCGGTCAAGCGCGGCATCGCCGACGCGGCCACGCGGCTGTTCGACGAGCGCGCCTTCGTCAAGTGGGACTCCGCCACGCGGGCGTTCCGTTTCGCCGACGTCCTCGAGCTGACCCACCCGGGCAAGCGTGACGACACCCAGGGCGCGCTGTTCCGGCACGTCCTCGACGAACGGCACGACCGCGGCAACGCCGTCCCCAAGAGCCTCGCCGTGCTGCGCGCGCGGGCCGAACTGCTGTCGTGGGACGTCGATCGCCGCCGGGCGCTGTTCGAGCGGCCGGACGCGGCGGACGTGCTGCGGGGCGCGGGCATGACCTGGGAGTCGGTCGCCGGCTGGCTGCAGGGTCCGCTCGACGCGCGGGTCTGGGAGGCGCTGATCCCGTCGATGGGTTACATGGCCCTGCTGCGGAACCTGCGCAACTTCGACGAGGCGGGCGTCTCGGACGACGTCGCGCTGCGGGTCGCGCAGCGGCTGGCCGCGCCGGCGCAAGTCGCGAAGTCGCGGCAGCTGCCGATGCGGTTCCTCGCGGCCTACCGGGCGGCGCCGTCGCTGCGCTGGGCGTGGGCGCTGGAGCAGGCGATTTCGCACGCGCTGGCGAACGTGCCGGAGCTGCGGGGCCGCACGCTGATCCTCGTCGACACGTCGGCGTCGATGAACGCGGGCTTCAGCCGGGACGGCAGCCTGATGCGCTGGGACGCCGCCGCGGTGTTCGGGCTGGCGCTCGCGCGGCGCTGCGCGGACGCGGACGTCGTGTCGTTCTCGAGCCGCTTCGGGCTGCGGCCGGGCACGAAGGTGTTCAAGCTGCGCAAGGGCGGTTCGCTGCTGTCCGACGTCGAGAGCTGGAAGTCCGGTGGGTACTTCATCGGCAACGGCACCGACACCGAGGCCGCGGTGAAGAAGCACTTCGCGGGGCACGACCGCGTCGTCATCCTCACCGACGAGCAGGCTTCGTACGGTGACGTCGGGCAGGCGCTGCCCGCGCGCGTGCCGCTGTACACGTGGAACCTGGCGGGGTACCGGCTCGGCCACGCGCCGTCCGGGACCGCGCACCGGCACACCTTCGGCGGCCTGACCGACCAGGGATTCCGGATGATCCCGCTGCTGGAAGCGGGCCGGAACGCCGACTGGCCCTTCTGAGAGAAGCCGTGGAGACCCCCAAGACGGGATCATGGGGGTCTCCACGCTGTGTACGCACGGTCACAGATTTCGCCGTGGACCGGCACATAGTCTGCGCCGTATAGTCCACGTGGAATAAACGACCCGGAGTCACTCGGAGGGACCAAACGATCATGGCTTCGGCCAAGCTGACCCCACTCGGCCTCGCCGTGCTGGAGCTGCTCCACGAGAAGCCCATGCACCCCTACGAGATGGCCCAGCTCATGCGCGAGCGGTACGTGAGCACCCGCGTCAACGTGAAGGCGGGCTCGCTCTACCACACCGTGGAGCGCCTGCAGCGCGACAACTACATCCAGGTCGTCGACACGCAGCGCGACGGCAGGCGGCCCGAACGGACCGTCTACGGCATGACGCAGACCGGGCTGGACGTGTTCAACCAGCGCGGCCGCGAGCTGCTCGGCGACGTCGCCCAGGAGTTCCCGGCCTACCTGTCCGGGCTCGCCGTGATCGACGAGCTGGGGCGCGAGACGTCACTCGTCGAGATCGAGACCCGGCTCATGCGGCTGCGCGCCGCGGTCGCCGCCGACCAGGCGGTGCTGCGGCGCCTCGCCGAGGACAAGACGCCGGAGATCTACTGGCTGGACTGGCGCTACAGCTGCGACCACCGCAAGTTCGAGCTCGAGTGGACCGAACGGCTCCACGAAGACCTGCGCTCCGGGCGGATCCCGTTCCAGGAGTGCGACCCACCGCACCTCACGCTCATCACCAGGGAAGACGACGATGAACGCAAGACAAGCTAACCCGTGGGCGGCGCTCAGCGCGCTGTGCATCGGCTTCTTCATGATCCTGCTCGACACGACCATCGTGTCGATCGCGATCCCGACCATGCTGCGCGAGCTGCACGCCGGACTGAACTCGGTCGTCTGGGTGATCAGCGTCTACCTGCTCACCTACGCCGTGCCGATGCTGTTCACCAGCCGCCTCGGTGACCGCTTCGGCCCGAAGCGCGTGTTCCTCGCCGGGCTGGTCGTGTTCACCGGCGCGTCCCTGTGGTGCGGCCTCTCCGGCAACGTCGAGATGCTCATCGCCGCGCGTGCCGTGCAGGGGCTCGGCGCCGCGCTGATGACCCCGCAGACGCTGGCGTTCATCACGCACCTGTTCCCGCCGGCCAAGCGCGGCCCGGCGATGGGCATGTGGGGCGGTGTCGCCGGCCTGGCGACGATCGCGGGCCCGCTGCTCGGCGGTGTGCTGGTGGACCACCTCGGCTGGGAGTGGATCTTCTTCGTCAACGTGCCGATCGGCGTGGTCGCCATCGTCCTGACGCTGCTGCTCGTGCCGGACTGGCAGCCGAAGCACTCGCACGCGTTCGACGTGATCGGGATCGTGCTGTCGAGCCTGGCGCTGCTGGCCATCGTGTTCGGCGTCCAGAACGGCCAGCAGTACGACTGGGGCACGGTCTGGGGCGGCATCACCGTGTTCGAGATCATCGGCGCGGGGGTGCTGCTGCTGGTGGCTTTCGTGGTGTGGCAACGGTTCAACAAGCGTGAGCCGCTGCTGCCGCTGCAGGTGTTCTCGAACCGGAACTTCTCGGCCGGGACGCTGACCGCGACGACGGTCGGCTTCGCGATGACCGGCATGTTCCTGCCGCTGGTCATCTACATCCAGTCGGTGCTCGAGCTGACCCCGACCATGGCCGGCCTGCTGACCGCGCCGATGTCGCTGCTGTCCGGGATCGTGGCGCCGTTCATCGGGCGCGCGTCGGACAAGGTGAACGGCAAGTACCTGGTGATGTTCGGCCTCGCCGCGCTCGCGGCCGGGCTGGGGGTCATCGCGCTGCAGGCGTCGCCGGACAGCAGCCCGTGGAGCTTCATCCCGGCGCTTCTCCTGTGCGGCCTGGGCATCGGCTGCGTCTTCTCGCCGATGAGCAACATGACGATGGGCTCGGTCGAGCCGCGGCTGGCCGGCACTGCGTCGGGCATCTTCAACACCTCCCGCCAGGTCGGCGGCGTGCTCGGCAGTGCCGCGATCGGCGTCCTCCTGCAGGCGCGGGTGACGGCGTCGATCTCGGACGAAGCCACGAAGGCGGCCTCACAGCTGCCGGAGCAGTACCGGGAGCCGTTCGCCCAGGGCATCGCGAAGGCCGCGGCGAGCACGGGTGAGTTCGGCTCGTCGGGCGGGCCGTCGCCGATGCCGGGCCTGCCGGCCGACGTCGCCGCCCAGGCCGGGCGGCTGGCCACCGAGGCCGTCCACAACGGACTGACGGACGCGGCCCGGGTGACGATGCTGCTGCCGATGGTCGTCCTGCTGCTGGGCGTGCTCTCGGCGGCGATGCTGCGGAAGGTCAAGCCGCGCTGGGAATCCCCGGCGCCGGCGGCCCCCGAGGCCGCCGCGGCCTGAGACCGTGCAGGCCCCCGTTCCGGAGGTCGGGTTCCGGAGCGGGGGCCTGCACGTACCGCGGGAGCGGTGGTCTTCAGCTCGTTGCAGGAGGCGAGGTTACCGGGGCCGAACCGGGCGACGGGCGGGACGCGGCCCGCGCCTTCGGCGTCCGGCGTTTCGCCCACCACGTCGACCACGACGTCGCGGTCGAGTCCGTCACGCGCACGGTCACGAGAACCACCTCCGCGCCATATGTTGCGAGCCACAACAAAATAACTCTTCCAGGCATGTGGCGCCGGTCACAATTCGGTCACGACAGTCCTCCCGGTACGTTCCCGGGGTGCATTTCGTCCTCGCCTCCCAGTCCCCCGCCCGGCTCGCCCTCCTGCGCGCCGCCGGCCTCGAACCGAGCGTGTTCGTCTCCGGCGTCGACGAGGACGCCGTCGCCGCCTCGCTGGCCGACCCGTCCCCCGCCGAACTGGTCATGGCGCTCGCCGCGGCCAAGGCCGAGGCGGTCCTCGACCAGGTCGCCGCGGCCCACCCGGACGCCGTCGTCGTCGCCTGCGACTCGATGCTGAACATCCACGGCACCATGGTCGGCAAACCCGGCGATCCGGACACCGCGCGGCAGCGCTGGGCCGCGATGGCGGGGACAACCGGTGAACTCTTCACCGGGCACACGGTCGTCCGGCTCGACGGCGGCGCACGCTCCAAGGAGGCGTCCGGCTCGATGTCGACGACCGTCCGGTTCGGCACGCCGAGTCCCGCGGAGATCGACGCCTACGTCGGCACCGGCGAGCCGCTGCGGGTGGCCGGCGGGTTCACGATCGACGGCCTGGGCGGCTGGTTCATCGAGGGTCTCGACGGCGACCACACCAGCGTCATCGGCCTCAGCCTGCCGCTGACGCGCCGCCTGCTGGCCGAGGTCGGCGTGAGTGTCGTGGATCTCTGGCGGCCTCCCGCATCCTGAGAAGCGCGCCACACGATGGGGTGATTTGGAAGAGTTCGGTCCGGCCTGACGTCGTCTTCACCTGGCAAGACTGAAACTTTCGAGCACCGGAGTCGCCCCGTGTCTTTCGTACGGACATACACCAAGCCGCGGGTGTTCGCGGCCGCGGTTCTCGGCTCGCTCGTCGTCGGCGCCCTGCTGGGTGTCGTCGCACGGCAGACCGAGGCCGGCTGGCTGACCGATCTCCTCGACCAGATCGGCGGCATCTTCACCACGCTGCTGCAGATCGCGGTGATCCCGCTGGTCTTCACGGCGATCGTGGTCGGCATCAACAGCCTGCGCGGGCTCGGCGGCGGCCGCACGGCCGCGCGCCTGGGCGGCAAGACGGTGCTGTGGTTCGCGATCACGTCGTTCATCGCGTCGCTGATCGGCATCGCGGTAGGCCGGATCTTCAACCCCGGTTCCGGCGGGCTCGGCGGTGTCGAGGCGACGGCGAAGAACGCCGACAAGGCGGCGAAGAGCGTCAGCAGCTGGGGCTCGTGGGACGCGTTCGTCAAGGGCCTGCTGCCGGAGAACTTCTTCCAGGCCTTCGCCGACGGCGAGACGCTGCAGGTGCTGTTCCTGGCGCTGGTGATCGGCGCCGCCGCCTACAGCCTGGGTGACCGCGCGAAGCCGTTCGTGGACTTCACGACGAGCGTCTTCGAGATCATCCAGCGTTACCTCGGCTGGATCGTCCGGCTCGCGCCGCTCGGCATCGTCGGCCTGATCGGCGCGGCGGTGTCCAACTACGGCGACGCCCTGTTCCGTCCGCTGTTCTCGACGACGCTCGCGGTGTACGTCGGCTGCCTGCTCGTGCTGTTCGTCGTCTACCCGATCCTGCTGCGGTTCGTCGCGAAGGTCAGCCCGCTGAAGTTCTTCGCGAAGGCGGGCACGGCGATCCAGTTCGCGTTCGCTTCGCAGTCTTCGGCCGCGACGCTGCCGCTGACCCGCCAGTCCGCGGTGAACCTCGGCGTCCAGCCGGCGTACGCGGCCTTCGCGACGCCGCTCGGCAGCGCCACGAAGATGGACGGCTGCGCGGCGGTCTTCCCGGCGATCGCGGCGATCTTCGTCGCGAACCTGGCCGGGGTGTCGCTCAACTTCTGGCAGTACGCGGGCATCGTCGTGGTCGCGGTGGTCGGCGCGCTGGCGACGGCCGGCACCACCGGCTGGCTGACGGCGTTCACGCTGACGACGTCGTTCATCGGCCTCGACGCCAAGCAGGTGGCCCTCGGCCTGGCGCTGATCTACTCGGTCAACCCGATCATGGACATGATGCGCACGGCCACGAACGTCGCCGGCCAGATCACGGTGCCGCTGATCGTGGCGCGCGGCGAGGGCCTCCTCGACGAGGACGTCCTCAACGCCCCGACGGACAACCCCGAGCACAGCGACGACGGCACCACCGCCCGCCAGGCGGAACCCGCCCACGCCTGACCTGAAAGCCGTGAAGGCCTCCTTACCGGCCGTAAGAGCCGGGAAGGAGGCCTTCACGGCTTTAGGGGCAGGCGCGCAGGTCGGCGCGCGTCAGGCGGACGTCCGGCCAGCCGCGCAGGTTCGACGGCGCCGTCACCCGGCGGGTGCAGCCCAGCGAGTTGCCGCCCAGGTCGTACACCTCGCCCAGCACCGGGGACGCCTGGCACTTGGCCGTGCCCGACGCCGCGCCGGGGCAGTCGTGGCGGACCACGATGACGTCCGGGCGGCCGTCGGCCGTGACGTCGTAGAGCGAGAGCGTCCCGGCGTCCGCGAAGTACGGCTTGCCCGGGTCGCGCCACACTCCCCCGTCCTCGACCAGCAGCTCGCCGTACGCGCCCGTGCCCTCGTCACCGAGGTCGCCGCGGATCAGGCAGGTCGGCGACGCGCCGTCGATGCAGGTCAGCGAGTTCGCGCCGAGCCGGGCGCCCAGCTGCGCGATCGACAGGTCGAACACCGTGCCCGGCTCCGGGCCGACGCGCACCTGCCCCGCACCGCCCGAAGCGTCGGTCAGCAGCACCACCGGCGTCCCGCCGACGGTCATCGCCGCGAGCTGGCGGCACGGGCCGCCGCCGCAGGTCACGGCCGGGATCGCCGACGCGGCGCCGGGCTCGGTGACCGTGTCCACCGGCACGTCGGGACGCGGGCGCAGCAGGAACACCGCGCCGATCGCGCCGAGCGTGACCACCGCGGCCAGCACGGCGGTGAGCAGCGCCGACCGAGGCGTCCGCACTGCCGAAGTCCGCATAAGACAGAGCGTAAGCCGCTTCGCGACCGTGCGTGGGCAGCGCCCCGGCAGGTGTGTCCGGTTCAACCGGACGGGGTCGCGAGTAGCGCAGAGTGCTCGTTTATGTTGTCCGGGTGACGAACCCCAGCCTGCCCCCCGCTCTGTACCTCCCGACCGGCCCCGCCAGCCGTGAAGCCGAAGGCGCGTCGATCGAGCTGCGCCGCACGCCGGACGGCCGGACCGCGCTGGTCGCCTTCACCGCGCTCGACCGGTTGATCGACTGCTGCGGCGAACACCAGCCGTGGGTGCTGGTCAGCACCGAGCACCTGCCGAAGGTGCACGCCGCGAACCCGTACGACGTGATCGTGCTCGACTCGCCGCTGCCCGCCGAGCTGCGGCACGGCGGGACGCTCGTCTGAGCGTGGTTCAGCTCTCACTCAAGAGACTCCCGACGTCATATCCGTAGACTCCCCCGTACCGCGTGAGCGGTCAGCAATGCAGCTGTCGGGACGCAGGAGGTGCGGGGTGGCCGAGCAGGTCGGCGAATCCACCGGTGGTCCGGTGACCAAGATCCTGGTCGCCAACCGGGGCGAGATCGCGGTACGCGTGATCAGAGCCGCGAAGGACGCTGGCCTGGCCAGCGTGGCGGTGTACGCCGACCCGGATCGCGACGCACCGCACGTGCGCCTGGCCGACGAGGCCTTCGCGCTGGGCGGCACCACGGCGGCCGAGAGCTACCTCGACTCCGACAAGCTGCTCGACGCGGCGAAGCGCGCCGGCGCCGACTCCGTGCACCCGGGTTACGGGTTCCTCTCGGAGAACGCGGACTTCGCCCAGGCCGTCATCGACGCCGGGCTGACCTGGATCGGGCCGAGCCCGCAGGCCATCCGCGACCTCGGCGACAAGGTCACCGCGCGGCACATCGCGACGCGCGCGGGCGCGCCGCTGGTGCCGGGCACCAAGGAGCCGGTCAAGGACGCGAGCGAGATCGTCGCGTTCGCCGACGAGCACGGCCTGCCGGTGGCCATCAAGGCCGCGTTCGGCGGCGGCGGCCGCGGCCTGAAGGTCGCGCGCACCCGCGAAGAGATCCCGGAGCTGTTCGAGTCGGCCACGCGCGAGGCCGTCGCGGCGTTCGGCCGCGGCGAGTGCTTCGTCGAGCGCTACCTCGACAAGCCACGGCACGTCGAGGCGCAGGTGCTGGCCGACCAGCACGGCAACGCGATCGTCGTCGGCACCCGCGACTGCTCGCTGCAGCGGCGGCACCAGAAGCTCGTCGAGGAGGCGCCCGCGCCGTTCCTGTCCGACGACCAGCGGGCCCGGATCCACGAGTCGGCGAAGGCAATCTGCAAGGAAGCCGGCTACTACGGCGCCGGCACGGTCGAGTACCTCGTCGCCACCGACGGCACGATCTCGTTCCTCGAGGTCAACACCCGCCTGCAGGTCGAGCACCCGGTCTCCGAGGAGACCACCGGCCTCGACCTCGTCCGCGAGATGTTCCGCATCGCGCGCGGCGAGAAGCTGCGGATCACCGAGGACCCCGAGCCACGCGGTCACTCGATCGAGTTCCGCATCAACGGCGAGGACGCCGGCCGCGGGTTCCTGCCCGCGCCGGGCACGGTGACGAAGTTCGTCGCGCCCAGCGGCCCCGGCGTCCGCGTCGACTCCGGCGTCGAGTCCGGCAGCGTCATCGGCGGCCAGTTCGACTCGATGCTGGCGAAGCTGATCGTCACCGGCTCCGACCGGAACAACGCCCTGGAGCGCAGCCGCCGGGCCCTCGCCGAGATGGTCGTCGAAGGCATGGCGACGGTGCTGCCGTTCGACCGCGTGATCGTCGACGACCCGGCGTTCATCGGCGACGAGAACGGCTTCAGCGTGCACACGCGCTGGATCGAGACCGAGTTCGACAACCGGATCGAGCCGTTCGTCGCGCCGGACGTCGAGACCGCCGAGGAGCAGCCCCGGCAGAACGTCGTCGTCGAGGTCGGCGGGCGCCGCCTCGAGGTGTCGCTGCCCGGCGGGTTCGCGCTCGAAGGCGGCGGTGGCGGGGGCGGCACCGCCGTCAAGGCCAAGCCGCGCAAGCGCGCCGGCGGCGGCAAGGCGGCGGTCAGCGGGGACGCCGTCACCGCGCCGATGCAGGGCACCATCGTCAAGGTGGCCGTCGAAGAGGGCCAGACCGTCGAGGCCGGCGAGCTCATCGTCGTCCTCGAGGCGATGAAGATGGAGAACCCGGTCACCGCGCACAAAGCGGGCACCGTCACCGGCCTTTCGGTCGAGGTGGGCGCGGCCGTGACGCAGGGCACGCAGCTTCTCGAGATCAAGTAGGACAGTTCGTTACAGATGTCGTGGTGGGCCGCCCCCGAGGCGGCCTACCATCGGCAAGGTGACCGAAGTCCCGTCTCCGCAGCTGCGGATCAGCGACCAGACCCGCGAGTCCGCGTTGACCGCGCTCGGTGAGCACATGACCGCGGGGCGGATCGACATCGACGAATACGGCGAGCGCTCGGCCCGCATCACGGCGGCCAAGACTCGCGGCGAGCTCGGCGAGATCTTCGGCGATCTGCCCTCGCCCCACCCCAGCTACGACGACACGCCCCAGGCGGCCGTCGCCGCGACGGCGGCGGAGAAGCAGCCCGCGCCGCAGCGGTCCGGCTCGCCGGACGGCTGGACGAGCCCGCAGCGGTTCATCGCCGCGATCCTCCCGGTGCTCTGGATCGCGGCGATCGCCCTGATCGCCACCGGTGTGGTGAGCGGGGTGTTCATCCTCGTCCCGATCGGGGCGAGCGTGTTCGCCAGGGGCATGTGGGGCCACGGCGGCGGGCCGCACGACCACCACGACCGCCACGACCGGCACCTGCGCGACCGGGAGCGCCGTCGTGAACTGCGCGACTCCTACCGCGACCGCCGCCGCGAGCTGGGCCGCTGACGCAGCCGTGAGCGACCTACGCCTGAGCGACGCCGAGCGTCAGGACGCCCTCGACGTCCTCGAAGAGCACGTCCGCAGCGGACGTCTCGACATCGACGAGTACGGCACCCGGTCCGCGAAGGTCACCGCGGCCAAGCGGGTCAGCGACCTCGTGCCGCTGTTCGACGACCTGCCCTCACCCCGGCCGAGCGCGCTGGTCAACGGCGCGGCCGTGCCGGGGGTGCCGGTGATGACCGGCGAAAGCCAGGTGCAGCGCTTCCTGAACGCGAGCGCGGTGCCGATCGCCATCGTCGTCGCGATCGCGGTGCTCGTCCTCAGCCGCGGGCGGCTGCTCATCATCTCGGTCGCGCTGCCGCTGGTGATCGCGATGCTCGCGGGGCTCCGCCGCCGGCGCTGAGCCTGCGACAATCGGCCGATGATAGGCGTGGTGCCCGGCGCGCTGGACGCCCGGACCGCACGGCTGGCCGGGCCGATCTTCACCGTCGTCGGCCTGGCCGCGCTCGCGGCGTGTGCGTTCTGGGGAGCGGGCCGCGACCCGCACTGGGGCGGCACGCTGGCCGTCGTCGTGGTCACGGCGGTGTGGCTGCCGCTGCTGATCCCGCTCCTCCCGCGCCGGACGGCGCACCCGTGGCTGGCGGTGGGGTACTTCGCGGGGGTGCTCGCGGCCGCGGTCGTGCTGGTGGCGCGCAACGAGCTGTTCACCGGCTTCGCGTCGTTCGGTTATCCGCTCGCGTTCCTGCTGTTCCCGGCCCGCTGGGGCCTGTTCGCGGTGGCCGCGACCGCGGTCCTGCCGATGCTGTTCACCGGTTCGGACGGGGACACCCCGGCGTGGGTGGTCGCCGTGTCGGTCGTCGGGCCGCTGCTGTACGCGGCCTGGTTCGTCGGCGCCGAAAGCGAGAAGCGGCGCAAGGCGAACGCCCGGCTGGAAGCCGCGCTGGCGGAGAACGCGGGCCTGCACGCGCAGCTGCTGACCCAGGCGCGCGAGGCCGGCGTGCTCGACGAACGGCAGCGGATGGCGCGCGAAATCCACGACACGCTGGCCCAGGGCCTGACCGGGATCGTCACGCAGCTGCAGGCCGCCGACCGCGAGGACGGGCCGGCCCGCGACCGGCGGCTGGCGCAGGTGCGCGACCTGGCCCGGGACAGCCTGAGCGAAGCGCGCCGCGCGGTGCAGGCGCTGCGGCCCGAACCGCTGGCCGGTTCCCGGCTGCCGGAAGCGCTTTCCGAGCTGGCGGGCCGGGTCACGCGGACGTCCGGGGTGAGCGTGCACACCGAAACCACCGGCGACGTCCGGCCGCTGCTGCCCGACGTCGAGGTCACGCTCTACCGCGTCGCGCAGGAAGCACTGGCCAACGCGGAGAAGCACGCGAAGGCGTCGAGGATCGGGCTCACACTGTCCTATTCGGACGAAGTGGTGCTGCTGGACGTCGTCGACGACGGTGTCGGCTTCAGTCCCGGCGACCGCGGCGACGGCACCGGCTTCGGGCTGGAAGCGATGCGCCACCGCGTCCAGCGGGTGGCGGGGACGCTGTCGGTCGAGAGCGCGCCGGGCCGCGGCACGGCGGTCAACGCCCAGGTCCCGGCGCTGTGATCCGGGTACTGGTCACCGACGACCACCCGATCGTGCGCGACGGGCTGCGCGGCGCGTTCACGGGCGAGCCGGACATCGAGGTCGTCGGCGAGGCGGCGTCCGGGCTGGAGGCGCTGGCGCAGGTGGCCCGGCACCACCCCGACGTCGTGCTGATGGACCTGCGCATGC